>JAIXVB010000618.1 GCA_027483245.1 Verrucomicrobiaceae bacterium
CGTGTTGAACCTGGCTGAGAAATCCAAAGGTGCCGATGCCTCAGGCGAACGCGCCCGCTTCATCCGTCTTGTGCAAGAGGCGAAAAAAGCGGCCGGATTCTGAAGCGCGCGCGGTTTAGATTGCCCAACCTTCGCGATAGGTCTTGGTCAGGAGTTTGTCAGCTTCCGGCGCGTTTTTGAATCGAAGGTTGGCTTCGTCCCACTCCAGAATTTTTGGCTCCAACGGATCTCCCGTGCGGCTGTCGATCGGCCCCGTGCAATAGCGCGTCGCGACATTGCCCAGTTGAACCGTCTCCGAGAGCGGACCTGCGTAGTGGAAGCCATCACTGGTCTTATCGCCTGAGAGACAGGCATCCACCCAGACATGCCAGTGGCTGAGCCCCTGCACCTTCGGGTATTTAAAGCCCATGAATTTGTCCAAAGGATAGAGCCTCGGCCCCGCGACGTGAGCCAGGACGAGGTTGCCCTCTTCGCCGATGAATAAGGAGCCACTCTTCGGCAGATCCAGGTCGCCCGGCATCTTCGCCAGCTTCCGATCCGGGCGCAGACCGCCATCGGTCCAGGTGACCTTCAGCGTCTTTCCTGCGATGAGGTCATTGCCCGGGAACACATACTCCACCTCCTCAGCGGTCGGCCAGATGTGTTGATTGATGCCGGTGTTTCGGGCCGTGATCGTGAGAGGTGCCTTCAGGCCCAGAGCCGTGAAAACAGGGTCCAGGATGTGACAGCCAAAGTCACCCAGCGCACCGCCGCCGAAGTCCTGCCAATCACGCCAGATGAAGGGATGATAACACGGCGCGTAGTCACGCATCGGCGCGCCGCCGATCCACAAATCCCAGTTCACATGCGCGGGCACCGGGGCACTCGGCAGAGGATCCAGGCGCTTGTTCCGCTCATTGCCGGTGACCGCTACCCACGAGTGGACTTCTTTGATTTTTCCAATCGCACCCTCTTGGATCAAGCGAGTGCCGAGCCGGTATTCCAGGTTCGAATGAATCTGGTTGCCCATCTGGGTGACCACGCCTGCCTTTTCTGCCTCGAGCCGCATCTGGCGGGATTCCCAGACCGTGTGGGCGAGGGGTTTTTGACAATAGATATGCTTCTTCAAACGCATGGCATCAATCGCGGCCTTCGCGTGCATGTGGTCGGGCGTGCCGACAGACACTGCATCAAATTTGTCGCCGAGCTGAGCAAACATCTCACGGAAATCCGTGAAGTGCGGCACCCCAGGAAAGGCCTCGTCTGCCTTATCAAAACGGGTGCGATCGATGTCACAAAAACCCACATACTTCACCGCCGCATGAGCCCCGATGTTTTTGATGTCGCTGAAGGCCATGCCATTCGCGCCGACCGACACGACTTGCAGTTTCGAGTTCGGATTGGCCGATTTCACCACGGCGGGAAAGGCAACGGCACTGGCAGCGAGGGCAGTGTCTTTGAGAAAAGAGCGGCGACTGGTGGGCATAGGCAGAGCACTACGGGCACTGTGCGCCTGGGCTTGCGGCGAGTTTGCTCGCACATAGCACTTGGCGGAGACAGGATGCGCGTTCCATATTCAGGCCATGGCTTACCTCTTCGACGCAGTCGTTATCATCGCCTACTTCGGGCTCATCATCGGCATCGGCTTGTCTCAGCGCAGCAAGAGCAATAGCATGGAGGGGTTCACGCTAGGGGATCGTCAGATTGCCTGGTGGGCCGTGCTGGCTTCCATCCTCGCCGCTGAGATCAGCGCCGGCACCTTCTTTGGTGCCCCAGGAGAGGGCTATGCGCTGAGAAATTACACTTATATCCAGCTCATGGCGGGTTACCTCTTGGCGCGACTCGTGGTAAGCGCGTTCTTCATTCCTGCCTACTACCGCCATGGCGTGGTGAGCGTGTATGAGTTTCTCGGCATTCGTTTTGGCCCCCTAACACGGCGTTGGGCCTCGGGCATCTTTTTGGTGACCCGCCTGCTGGCCAGCGGCTCTCGGCTCTGGGTGCCCACCGTGCTGCTTGTGCTCGGGTGGAAGCTCTTTGTGAATCCTGACACAACTCCGATGCAGGAGTTCTGGCTCTATGCCGCCGCCCTTGTTGCCATCACCATCCTCACCGCCATCTACACCACACTGGGTGGCATTCGCGCCGTGATCTGGACGGATGTGATTCAGATCGTCGTGCTCTTTTCAGCGCTCGGTTTCGCCCTCTATTACTTGCTCAGCCACACCGGCGGGTGGGCGGCACTTGATAGCGCGATCCAGGATCCTGCCCTGATTGATTGGGGAAAACAGGACCCCGCTTTCCCTGGTGCCTGGGGTAGGATCAAGGGCATCCTGGAAACGGAATACACGATGTGGGCAGCCTTCCTCGGCAGCACCTTTGTCACCCTGGCCACGCATGGCACCGATCAGGACATGGTGCAGCGCATGCTCACCGCCAAGAACAAACGCCAGAGCGGTTTTGCCACCATCCTCTCCGGCATCTGCGACATCCCCGTGAACTTCATGGTGCTCAGCATCGGCATCCTGCTTTACATCTACTTCCAGGAAAACCCCTCTGAGCTGCTGCCCAAGAACGCCAAAGGCAGCATCGATAGCAGCCAGGTCTTCCCATATTTCATTCTCAATGTCATGCCTCAGGGCCTGCGTGGACTCGTCGTCGCTGGGGTGCTTGCCACCGCCATGGGCTCCCTCAGCACCGCGCTGAACTCCCTCGCCACCAGCTACGTGCGCGACTTCCACTTCCGCTGGTTCGGTGAGCCTGCGACCGATGCAGGAAAGGTCCGCGTGCTGCGCTTTGGCACCGTCTTGTTTGCGGTGCTCTTGATCGGTGTCGCGCTTGGCACCGCCTGGGTGAAAGCACACAACCCATCGCTGCGCATCATCCCCATCATTTTGGGTGTTTTTGGTTATACCTATGGCTCCCTATTGGGCGTCTTCATGGTTGGCCTGTTCACCAAAGCGCGTGGCAATGACCTCGGCAATGGCCTGGGCATGCTCGCCGGTTTCCTGGTCGTGGCCTATCTCAGCGGACTGGATCAAGGCCTAGCCGCCACTCTGAGCCTGGGGGAAGGAATCCCACGCCCCGACTGGATGCCGGTCATCGAATTTCCCTGGCGCATCCTGTTTGGCACGGTCGTGACCTTCAGCATCGCCGTGCTGTTTAAGACACCGATGGATAAGCTCTCACACCACAAGATGGGCCGGTAATACGCTCTTCGTGCAGAAAGGAAGGGCTGTGTTGCAGCTGTTGTAGGCTGCAACACATTAGGGGCAATCAGGAGCACAACGCCCTGATTGAGCGCTCTCTAAGTCGTTGATAATGAACGACTTATGACTTGATCAGACGGTTTGGCATCGGCTGTGCGAGGCGAGGACTTGCTTCACAACAAGCACTCCTACTCCCATGAAAACACCGTCCGTCTCCCTCACACGTGCGATTGCCCTGCTCTCGCTCAGTGCCTGTCTGACCCTCGCCCCCGCACACCTGCATGCGGGAGCTGAGCCGATCTCTCCCGTCGTGGAGAGCCCGGCACCATCCCCCCTCCACGCCCTGCTGAAATTGGACCTCTCGTCCGACTACATCACGCCGCGCGGACTTCACGTCGAGAACCAAGGCTTGGTTTTCCAACCGCTGTTGCTCGTCTTCTACAACCTCTATTCAAACAAGGATGGATTCGTCAATGACGTCAGCCTCACCCTGGGTGCCTGGAGTTCCTTCCACACGCGTGAGTCAGGTCGGGAAGCCGGTCACTGGAATGAGTTCGACCCGATCGCGGGGCTGGGCGTCAAGTTCGGCAAATACTGGGGCTTTGATGTGAACTACACCTCGTTTGAGTCCATGACCAGTTCCTTTGAAACCTCCCATCATCTGGAGCTGAAGTTGTCCTTCAACGATGCTGCTTTCACCGGCAATAAGACCTTCTCCATCAATCCCTACGTGGCCTTCTGGAAGGAGCTGAAAAACAAGGCCACCGTGGTCTTCAACCCAGCCACCTCAGAAACCAGCTACTACTTCACGCTCGGCATCAATCCGACGATCGACCTGAAGAAGATCAAGTTCGAGTTCCCGACCTTTGTGAACCTGGTGGACGATAACTTTTACCAACAGGCCAATGGTGCCAGCGGTGGCTCAGGTGCCGCTGTTTTCCGCACCGGCATCCAGGCCAGTGTGCCCCTGTCCTTTGTCCCCAAAAGCATGGGTTTCTGGTCAGTGTATGCAGGCGTGAAATACTACCACCTCGACAACGCCGGCGTGCTTGATGGCAATCAGGTGCTGGGAGCTGTGGGCTCACGGGAGAAAGACCTGGTCCAATTCCACGGCGGCATCTCCATCTTCTTTTAAACTCGGCACGCGATTCGCGCTAAAGCCGCCAAACCTCCAAGGATCATCATGGATATGAAGGACACCATTGCCATCGAAGCCGAGCCCTACAGCTTTGAGCTCATTCCCGCCAAATGTGCCTTGCTCATCATCGACATGCAGCGTGACTTTTTGGAGCCAGGCGGCTTTGGCGAGATGCTCGGAAACGACGTCTCGCAACTGCGCCGCGCGATTGAGCCTAACAAACAACTGCTCACCGCCTGGCGCACTGCGGGACTGCAAGTCCTGCACACCCGTGAAGGCCATCGCCCGGATCTCGCGGATCTCCCCCCCTCCAAAAAGGTGCGGGGTCACAGCGCGAAAACCATCGGCGATACTGGTCCCATGGGGCGCATCCTCATCCGCGGTGAGGCCGGTCACGACATCATTCCCGAACTCTACCCCCTGCCCGGCGAGCCGGTCATCGACAAACCGGGCAAGGGGGCTTTTTTCGCCACTGATCTCCAAGCCATCCTGCAAAATTTGGGCATCACCCAACTCGTCGTCACGGGTGTCACCACTGAAGTGTGCGTGAACACAACTGTCCGTGAGGCCAATGACCGTGGCTACGAATGTCTCGTTCCAGAAGACTGCGTGGCCTCTTATTTCCCCGTCTTCCAAGAGATGGGGCTGAAAATGATCAAAGCCCAGGGTGGCATCTTCGGTTGGGTCACAGACTCCACCAAGATCATCCCGGCCCTTGCCTAACGATTCATTCAACAATGCTTCATGAAAATTCAAAGCTCCTGTTCCCATGACTACTCCTGCTGACTTCAAACCCAAAATCTGGACTCCCGGTGACTGGAATGCCTTCTTCGGCTTTGGCACCAACATCCTGGTCAACCTTCTCACCCTCACAGCGCTCATGCGTTTTGTGCTGAAGATGCCGGATGAAATCGTCTTTGGCCGCATCCTTCCTGCAACCGGACTCATGCTCTGCATGAGCACGATCTATTATGCCTGGCTCGCTTATCAATTGGCCAAAAAAACCGGCCGATCCGATGTCTGTGCCCTGCCCTCAGGCATCAGTGTGCCGCACATGTTCGTGGTGGTCTTTGTCATCATGCTGCCCATCTCCCTGAAAACCGGGGACCCGATCAAAGGTTGGGAAGCCGGTCTGACCTGGGTCTTCATTCAGAGCTTCGTGCTGATGATCGGTGGATTCGTCGCTCCGATCATTCGCAAGATCACACCGCGAGCCGCTCTCCTCGGCACTCTGGCAGGTGTTTCGATCAGCTTCATCTCCATGCGCCCAGCTTTGGAAATGTTCACCACGCCCGTCATCGGTGTCGTCTGCTTTGCGATCATCCTTCTCAGCTGGTTTGGTGGGGTGCGCTATTACAAAGGCATCCCGGCAGGTTTGGTCGCGATTGCCGTGGGTTCGATCATCGCTTGGGGCTCCAATCTCTTCGGCCTCAACTATGGTGGCATGACGCTCGCCAAGCTCACCGATTCCTTCACCAACTTCGGTTTCTCGATCCCGCTGCCCGCCTTTGATCACATCTTCTCAGGCTTCGAATTCCTCGGCATCATTCTGGTGACCGCCATTCCCTTTGGCATCTACGATCTGGTCGAAGCCCTGGACAATGTCGAGAGTGCTTCGGTGGCTGGTGACGACTTCCCAACCACCCGCGTGCTCACGGCCGATGGCGTGGTCAGCTTGATCGGTTGCTGCTTGGGCAATCCCTTCATCAACGCGGTTTACATCGGTCATCCAGGCTGGAAATCGATGGGAGGGCGCATTGGTTATTCCGCCGCCACCGGGGTCGTCGTCATCCTCTTCTGCACCTTCGGCATCATCTCCTTGATGTCATCGCTGATCCCCATCGTGGCCATCTCCCCGATCCTGCTTTACATCGGCATGTTGATCGGTGCCCAGGCGTTCCAAGAAACGCCCAAGAGTCACGCGCCGGCCATCATCCTCGCCCTCACCCCGCATCTTGCGGCCTGGGGTAAGCTGCTGATCGATAACTCCCTGGGTGCTGCTGGCACGAATGCCGCCGCCGTGGGTCTAGATAAACTGGGCCAAGTCGGCGTCCTCTATCACGGTCTCGAAGTGCTTGGCGGGGGGGCCATTCTCAGCGGTGTCATCTTGCCCGCCATCGCGGTCTTCGTGATCGATCGTAAATTTGCTATCGGTTCAGCCTTCGCCTTCGCGGGAGCTCTGCTCACTTTCTTCGGTCTCATGCATGGTGAGCAGATTGGTTTCGCTCAGTCGCCTGTGATGACCGCTAGCTACGTCATGGTTGCACTCGTCCTCGCAGGCTGTGCCAAGTTCGCCGTTGTCGCTCCCAAACCCGCTGAGGAAGAGCTGCACGGTCACCTGCCTGTTCCTGCAGAATGATTCTCCATTGGTGTTGATGAGAAATTCGGGTGGTTTTGCGGTTTGGTTCACCGCAAGGCCACCCGAACTTGGTTCACTCCTTGCTCTTTAGATCTTTCAGAAAACGATTCCCATGCCTCACGTCGAAGCCGATCCCTATCCTTGGCCATATAATGGCGACCTCAGACCTGCGAACACCGCGTTCCTGGTCATTGACATGCAAACTGACTTCTGCGGCCCCGGCGGTTACGTGGATAAAATGGGCTATGATTTAAGCCTGACACGCGCCCCCATCGAGCCCATCAAAAAGGTCTTCGAGGCAGCGCGCGCTAAAGGTTATCACATCATGCACACGCGTGAAGGTCACCGCCCGGATCTCTCCGATCTGCCCGCCAACAAACTCTGGCGCAGTCAGCGCATCGGTGCTGGCATCGGCGATGCAGGCCCCTGCGGCCGTATCCTGACACGCGGTGAACCCGGCTGGGACATCATCCCCGAACTCTATCCCCTGCCCGGCGAAGCCATCATTGATAAGCCAGGCAAAGGCTCCTTTTACGGCACCGATCTCGACATGCTGCTGCGGCAAAAGGGCATTCAAAACATCGTGCTCGCGGGCATCACCACCGATGTCTGCGTTCACACCACCATGCGTGAAGCCAACGACCGCGGCTTCGAATGTCTCATGCTCTCCGATTGCACCGGAGCCACCGATTATGGCAATTACCTCGCCGCTCTGAAAATGATCAAGATGCAGGGCGGTGTCTTTGGTGCCGTCAGTGATTCCGCCGCTTTCATTGCCGCCATCACCGCATAACCCCACATTCATTGCCTCCAGCCCAGAAGTTTCACTCGCCATCCTTCCAGGCATTCCTATGATGCCGACTCGTTGTGACTCCCACCGACTCTCCCTCCGAACCCAGTTTCAGCTTCCC
>JAIXVB010000186.1 GCA_027483245.1 Verrucomicrobiaceae bacterium
AATCGAACTCGTCCTCGATTCTTCCGCATCGAGAGCTCTCACGTCCGCCCTACCAACCACCGGCGTCGCCAAAGACGCGGTTTCGCGCTTGTCGAAGGCTGGATGTGTTCGGCGCAAAAGGCATCGTCCACGCGATGGATTCCCCTCGCCGAACTATCCGGCGGTTTGGGGGCGTTGAGGGCATCTGAAGGGTCGAAGAAGCCGGATCGTTTGGCGTTGTTGACACGAACCGCAGTCACCCACTTTGCCACCAAACACATCCAGCCTACGATCCATCACCACGCCCCAGCGTTTCAGTGAATTCCATGGGCATTGGCAATGAATTCCCGACGAGCAGTGTCAGTTTCAACACCCCGAGAAAAAAGTTTCTGGCGAGCATGCAAAGTTTTGACACCTTGGAAAAAAAGTTCTTGGCGGGCATGCAAAGTTTTGACACCCCAGGAAAAAAGTTCTTGGCGGACATGCAAAGTTTTGACACCCCAAGAAAAAAGTTTTTGGCGAGGGTTGTCAGTTTTGACAACCCCACCCGCCCCGGCAATGCGAAGTGATGTTTGATCGGTAGCCGTGGGTTTTAACCCACGGGGATGAACGTCCCATCGCCCGATGACCGGCACGTCACGTTGTGAGGTCTGAACCCGGTCCACTGAACCACCGCTTTTTCGACAGGGGGGCAGCGCTAAACAGAACCACGGGCTGGAAAGCCTACCCTGACGCCCCCATAAAAAGCCGGTTTTCATCAAGGGCGATCTCGCGACATGAAGGGTTCCACAGCCTGGATATGGCATTTTTTCAGCGACGTCTTTGCCACAGAGAAAGCCGCGAAGCCAAGTGGTCCGCACCGTCCTCTGTGCGGCAGGGTGACGGCAGATCCCACCCTGAACTGCAGAGAGATTTGCACCGAGACTTTTGCAGGTGTCCTGGAGGGGAACCGCACAGAAACTGTGCGGACGACTCTTTGCGTGAACAGCACACCGGATGAAACAGGATTTACAGAGCTTAAAAATCCTGGGAATCCTGCCCCTCTTGTCAATCCTGTGGTGCAGCCGCGTGAGTCGTCTTTATGACCTTTTGCTGGTGCATCTATGCCACGGCGGACCACTCAAAAACACGGGCTGGAAAGCCCATGCTACGGCAGACCGCTTTGCGCCCCCACGCAGGGAAGCCGTTGCAGCTCTCCTGTGGAAGTTTACCTCGCCTGCGCGGTCAAACGTCGCTACCTCACAAAGACAATACCGCCCCGATCAACGAGCGGACTTTTTCAGGAACTTCTCCAAATCCTGAATCAACTTCTGCACACTGTCGCGGGGTTTGAGGTCGTTGGAGCGCTTCAGCAACGGCAGGGCATCGGCCAATTTGCTGGCCCCGATGTTGAGCTGTGCGAGACGAATGAGCGCATCGGCCTCGGTGTCTTTGATCTTCGTGGCGCGCTCGTAATAGGCGGTGGCTTTGACGTTGTCGCTTTTGTCGGAGAAATGCTGACCGAGCAGCATGAGCGCCCCGCCATCCATGGGATTCAATTCCACCACACGCTGCAAAATCGGTGCGGCGGTGTCGCCTTTACCCGCACTCATCTGGAGACGGGCTTCCACCTTCAGCAGTTTGGCTTCGGACTCAGGAGGCAGGTCTTTGTTGGCGACTTGTTTGGTTTTTTTCAGCAGCAGCGTCGCCTCGGTCATCGCGTTTTGAAGCGACATGCTCTCGGCAGCAGCGATGGCATGGGTGACGTCGTCTTTGGGCTGTTTGTCACCGCGTTCGAGCCAGCGAGAGTAGGCACTGAGGGCAAGAGCGGGCTCTTTGCTGGCGAGGTAGATGTCTCCCAGACGCTTCATGTCTTCGCCCTTGGCCTGACCGCTGCGCACGAGGATCTCCAGATTCTCCGTGGCGCGGGTGTTTTCTTTCATGACCAAAAAGGCCTCGGCCTGGAGGGAAAGCAGGTCCATCCGCTCAGGGTGATCGCGCAGGATTTCATCGCATAGTGCGGCTGCCTCGGCGGCTTTCAGTTGCTTCAAAGAGGCACGAACGAGACCCATCTTCCAGTCCATGGAGTCAGGCTGAAACATGAGGGCCTGACGATAGGCGCTCTCGGCTGACGAAGCGCGATCCAGAGACAGCAAAGCGTAAGCCAACAGGCCATAGGTCGGCCCATCTTGAATGCCCAGGCCGATGGCTTTGCCGAGGCTGCTGACCGCTTCAGGCCACTTCATCCCGCGCACTTGAGCCATGCCGAGTCCACGCCAAGCGCGGCGGAAACTGGGTTCTTTGGCCAGGGCAGCGGCATACCACTTCTCGGAGGCATCCATCATGCCGTTGTCAAAGTAGAGGCTGGCCATCTGGAAATCGAAGATGGCATTGGAGTCCTTGTTGACTACTTTGGACAGAAACTGCAGCGCATCCGCTGGTTTGGTCATCAGGGGCAAGAGCGCCTGGAGGATCTCACGATCTGCGTCTTTGAGGGTCGGTTCGACATCTGGCAGGCTGCCATAAGTGCCGACAAAGTAGCGGGCAAAGTCGGGATCATTCCACAACTGCAGGGCATACGGGGCACGATGCGTGGGCGCGGCTAAGGCGGCACTGGTGCTGGCGATCAGGAGGCAGGTGAGCACACTCTTCATTCGAATCGGAAGGGGAGTTTCAGTTTAAAGGACACCGGTTTGCCACTGCGCATGCCGGGTTTGAAGCGCCACTGACGGGCAGCCTCGATGCAGGGGGCGTTGATGGAAGGATCAGGCGTTTCGGTGACTTCGGCCTTGGACACACTGCCATCAGGCCCGACGACGATCAGGAGATTCACCACGCCTTTGGCACGTTGGCGTTGTTCTTTGTTGAGCTGGGGAGAGACACGATTGGTGGGCTCAGGTTTGTTGTCCAGCTGCCCGCCGGAGAGCATGTCAGACATGCCACCCATGCCGCCAGAGCCACTGCCACCAACCACACCGCTGCCAAAGCCGACGCCACCGCCAAAACCACCTTCACCACCGCCCACGCCTGAAAGCGCGGAGCCGAGATCACTCAAACTCATGGTGGAGAGCGCAGGACCCGCGGACGCTGCAGGCTGGGCCAGCTCACGGAAATCTGGCATCTCTTGCTTCAGATCTTCCACCGCTTCATCCAGCTTTTCTTTGGGCTCTTCCTCGACTTTTTTCTCCTCTTTCTTGGAGAGGTCCACGTCTTGAAGCACGGTCTTTTTCTCCTCGACCTTCTCGCCCTTGGGAATCAAGAAGCCGCCAAAGAGAAAGACAATCGCGTGCAGACCAATCGCTGCGCAAAAGCCAAGGAGTGCTTTTTTCATGACGCTTTCAAGTGCGGCCTCACTTGGCCTCTGTGGACAGAGCGACTTTGGTGATGCCTACCTTCTTGACCTCATCAATGACCGCGACGACAAACTTGTAGCCCGCTTCGCCATCGCCATTGACGACGACTTGAGGGTCCTTGTTGGCCGACTTGAAGGTTTGCAATCTCAGGGGCAACTGAGCGGCATTGATCTTGTCCTTATTGAAGAAAATCTCACCAGTCTTGGCCACGCTGAGTGTCAAAGTTTGGTCCTTTTGATCCTTCGGTCCCGAGGTCGAGGCCGAGGGAACATTGACCGTGATGCCTTCGTTTTTGGTCATGGACAGAGAGACCATGACGAAGGTGGCGAGCAGGAAGAAAACCACGTCAATCAGGGGCACGACTTCGATCTTGGCGTGCTTTTTGGGGCGTTTGCGAAACTTCATGGGTTAGGCCGGAAGAGGTTCACCACCGAGGGGCTTGGGAGAGACACTGGTCGTGCCGGAGATTTGTTTGAGCCCAGGAGCTTCACTGGCGAGCATCTGCTTGTGACGCAGGCGAAGCTCCTCCTCATGTTTCTTGTTTTTCTCGATGATGAGCTCGAGCTTCGAGGCGGCGACCTCGAGTTCGTGCTCTGCATCTTCCACCATGTTGTTCAGGTAGTTGAAGGGCACCAGACCGGTCATGGCGATGACGAGACCAAAGGCCGTCGCGATGAGAGCCTCGGCAATACCACCGGTGATCGCACTCGGGGCACCCATGTCAGCACCGATGGCCGCAAAGGACGCCATCATCCCGGTCACGGTTCCGAGCAGTCCCAGAAGCGGTGCGATGGTCATGCCGGTATCGAGCACAAAGAAACCGCGTTTGAAGCGTTTAATTTCCAGGGAAGCGGACAGGCCAAGCGCGTCGGAGATGTTGGTCTCCACATGCTCCAGAGCGTGGGAGAGAGCACGGGCCACGTAGTCCTGTGATTTGCGTCCGAGGCTGATGGCCTTGTCAAAATTGCCAGCTTCCACAGCTTCCAAGAGCTCATGCACATCCCGTGGTTTGCGGCGCTTCTTCTCACGCAGGATGAAGAAGATACGCTCCATGGCAGTGCCGAACACCAAGATGCTGACGATGAGCAAGGGGTGCATGATCGGCCCCCCGTGCTTGTAGGTGTCTAACAAGCTGTGCTTCACCACAAAATCCTTGATCGCACCACCCAGGGTCGCATCCAGAGGCAGCATGCCTTTGCCCGTCTCGACGAGAGAAGCGATGGCCATGTTGATCTCAGGAGTGATGCTGCGGATGATGGGCATCTGAGAGCCCACTTGTGGCATGGCAACGCCTGCAGTGCCACCGGCGTCCGCAGCAAAGTAGGCCATCGGTCCCATGAGAACGAACTTGCCATCCATGACGTAACCTTGGCCATCGACAGCTTTGCCGGCAAAGCGAGTACCACCGACCACATCGGCCAAGCGATCAATCGCGGAGCGGATCAAACCCACCTGCGCCATGAAGCGATCCTTCAGCGTGGCTTTGTCGTCTTCCGTTGCTGCTTTGGCCTTGGCCAGGGCATCCCCCAGACGCTGCAGTTCACTCACGTGGACTTTGGATTCATAACCTTTGGTGAACTCGTCCATGATATTGGTCAGGTAGGTGTTTTCTTCGTTGGCCAGCCGCACAGCCGTTTTTTGATTGGTCAGCTCGAGCTCAGCTTGATCCAGCTCGCGGGTCAGCGGGGCATACTTCTCTTGCAGGGCAGCGAGCTCCGCTTCGGCTTCAGCGAGCTTGCGATTCATGGGTTCTTTTTCGGTATCGATCTCGGCGCGCACACGGGAGAGTTCAGTCAGGCTTTTTTCATAATCCTTCTGAGCGGAGGCCGAGGCGGTGCCAAAGACATTCGGGGTCGCCGGGGCCTGAGCGTGCAGCAAAGCCACACTGAGAAGGGAAAGGGATAGGGTCAGGGGAGTCTTCATGATCACACTCAAAGGTTCAGTTACTCAATGGTGACTGGCAGCTCGACCAGCTTGGCACTCACGGTTTTCTTCATGACTTCGATGACTTCGATCATCTTCTTGGCGACGCTCGGATCCGTGGTCCAGTTCCAACCATCCGTTCCGGGGGTTCCGACTCCACCGATGCTGCCAGCTTCATTGACAAAATAACCCTGACCGAGTCCCACGTAGATGGTTTTGACCTCGGCTTTCTTGCCGTTTCCGACGTCATGAATCTCTGGCAGAGAGGCGATTTCCAGGTTGGCTTTGTTCAGCTCATTGAGGATGCCTAACACGTTTTGATAGCGCTCAGCAGCAGTGATGTTTTTCACATCGGCATCCTCTTTCGGGATACGATCTGCCAGCACTTTGACCTTTTCTTTCACGTTCGGTGGCATGCGAGTGATGAGGGCGCGCACGCCTTTTTCCATCTCGGCTGCGGTGGCCAGCAAGGCCTCACTGGCTTCCTTGGCTTGCTGCTTTTCAGCCTCGACTTCAGCCGCGCGTTTTTTCGCATCAGCCAGCTTTGCCTGGGCTTCCGCCATCTTCTTTTTCATGTCCTCGACAGACTGCTGAACCAAGCTGATGCGACCTTCCAAAAGCGCTTTTCCTTGCTCCCACTCGTGGCGTTCAGCCGCGATGAGCTTTTCTGTTTCGGACCATTTTTGGAGCATGGCACGTGTTTGGTTCATGGAGTCTCCTGCATCCGTGGAGGCAGAGACTTCGGCTGCGTGAGTGAGGCGAGCACCCACGACGAACAACAGGGCAATCCAAGAGCAGAGGGCAGATGAGTTCACGAGTAGAATGGCAAAATCCCGCGTGAGGGGTCTCTTCAAGACAGCCTCTCCACGGTGCCAGATAGTGAGGTCATGAGGCCCGAATCCAAAGGTGAATAAGGTGACAAAACAGTCACACAAGCCTTTCAGCCTCGCCGTCACTCCATCCTTCGCACTGGTTAAACATGCGACGATTTCGTCATAATGCCCGTCACAGCATCGCGCACTCTTTGAAACTGAAGTAGGGCTGACCACGGTTCTCTGAGGGCAGGCCGATGATCACATGGTCCATCAACTTCAGCCCCAAAATATCCGCGCCTTCTTTGAGACGACGCGTCAGTCGGCGGTCGGCATCACTCGGCGAGGGATCCCCGGAAGGATGATTGTGAACCACCGCAAAGGCGAAGGCTTTGTGGACAATGACATTCTGCAAAATCTCCCGAGGATGCGCCACAGTCTCATTCAAACTGCCGCGAAAGAGCTCTTCATCGCGGATCAAATGAAGGCGCGAATTCAGAAGCAATACACGCACCGATTCATGTCCCAGGCACTGCATCTCAGCGGCCAAATAACGGTAAATGAGTTCCGGTTTGTCCATGGGCGTCTCGCGCACCCACTCGCGCTCGGCACGTTTGCCGATCTCAAAGGCAGCCGACAAATGCGCGGCCTTGGCAGGTCCCAAAGCACGCGAGGAAGCCATCTCAACTGGGCTCGTGCGGGAGAGTTGTCTCAGGGAACCCACCTCACGCAGAAGACGCTGCGCCACCTGAATGGCATTTTCTCCTTTCACGCCAGTATTGATGAAAATAGCGAGCAATTCCGCATCGGTCAGGACTCCTGGACCTAACCGCAATAGGCGTTCGCGAGGGCGGTCGTTTTCAGGAAGGTCATGGATGCGCTGGGACATGCCCTTAAGGAAGGAAGTAGAAAGTTGCTTTTGAAAAGCAAAATTAAGCCCCAAATGCCGGATCTTGGAGCCAGATCCTGCAAATGCTTCGATTGCTGCTTGTCGAAGCCTTGCACCCGATCTAATGAAGCGGCGTCAGGGGCCGCGGATGTCCAGCTTGTGAATCCCGCCAGGTCCTGACGGAAGCAACGGCAGCATGCCTGTCCATGCTGCGGTTCCCTGACACTCCTCCTTTTTTGACTTCGTGGCTCCACGATTGAGCCGCAGTTGCCAGACACGCGGGCCTCGCCACACTCGTAGCCCCATTTCCCATGTCCAAGTCCACCGCATCCCCCACCTCAGGCATCTGTTACCTCGTCGGCGCTGGCCCAGGAGATCCAGGTCTCCTCACGATCAAAGGCAAGGAGTGCATCGAAGCTGCTGACGTCCTGGTCTATGATTACCTCTGCAATCCGGAGCTGCTGCGCCATGCAAAGCCCGGCACCCAGCGCATGTATGTGGGGAAAAAGGCCAAGGACCACACGCTGACCCAGGATCAGATCAACGAACTCATCGTCAAACTCACCCGCGAAGGCAAAGTGGTGACTCGACTGAAAGGCGGCGATCCCGTTCTTTTTGGTCGCGGGGCAGAAGAAGCGGCCGAGCTCGCGGAAGCAGGCGTGGCTTTTGAAATCGTGCCCGGCATCACCAGCGCCATCGCCGGTCCTGCCTACGCCGGCATTCCGGTCACCCACCGTGACCACGCTTCCCAGCTCACCATTTTCACCGGGCATGAGGACCCCACGAAGGAGGAAACCAGCCTCGACTACGCCAAGCTGGCCAAGGCCGACGGCACAAAGGTCTTTCTCATGGGGGTGGAGCGCATGGAAGAAATCACCGGCAAATTCATCGAGAACGGTGCCGATCCCGCCACGCCCATGGCGCTGGTCCGCTGGGCCACGCATGGTCGCCAGCAGACGCTCATCGGCACGCTGGGTGACATGGCCGAAAAGGTCAAGGCGGCTGGATTCAAAGCCCCCGCAGTCGCCGTCGTTGGAGACGTGGTGAAAGAGCGGAAAAACATCAACTGGTTTGAAAATCGCCCGCTGTTTGGCAAACGCATCGTCGTCACCCGCACACGCCAGCAGATCGGCCAAGTGAGCAAACTCCTGCGCAATCTCGGGGCCGATGTCATCGAGCTGCCAACCATTCGCATCGAGGAGCCGCAGAACCCGATGCTCTTTGGCGAACTCGTCCAAGACTGCCACACCTACGAGTGGATCGTCTTCACCAGTCCCAACGCCGTCGATGCCTTCTTCACCCTCTTTTACAAGCTCTACAACGATGCCCGCAGCATCGGCGGTGTGCGCATCGCCTGTGTCGGACCAGGCACGGCGGAACGGGTGAAAGCCCAGCACCTCGCGGTCGATCTCATGCCCGAGAAAAACTTCGTGGCCGAAGGACTCGTGCAGGCCTTCAAAGACTTCCAAAACATGGAAAACGTCAACGTCCTCTGGGTGCGTGGCGAAGAGACCCGCGAAGTCATCGCCAACGAACTCACCGGCCTGGGAGCCATTGTCGATGAAGCCATCGCCTACCGCACCGTGCCTGAAAAAGAAGACAACCTCGAAGGCATCTCACGCCTCGTCAGTGAAGGCGCCGACGTCATCACTTTCACCAGCGCCAGCACCGTCGATAGCTTCTTCGCCCTCCAGGTTCCGCTGCCCACCGGCATCCAAATCGCCAGCATGGGCCCCGTCACCTCCGAAGCCATCCGCCGTCACGGCCTGAAAGTGGACATCGAAGCCCGCTCCAGCACGATCCCGAGTTTGGTCGATGCCGTTCTGAAGGCGCTCGTTCAGTAATCAGTGGTCAGCATTTCTGGATACTGAATACTGTTTACTGAATCCTGTCTTTACCTTCCGCGCGCTTTCGTTTGTGATTCGGGTTCATGCGCAAACATCTCCTGCTCCCACTGATCATGCTTCTTGGCGAAGACTGGGCTGAAGCTCAGCAAAAGACGGCGAACTACGACGAAAGCAAAATCGTCCCCTACACACTGCCTAGCCTCCTCACGACGGAATCGGGGGGCGTGGTCAAAAGTGCGGTTGATTGGACGCAGACACGTCGCCCTGAAGTGCTCGCCCTTTTTGAACAGCATGTGTTTGGCAAAACGCCCAGTCAATGGGGCAAGGTGAACTTTGAAGTTACCCAAACGCTGCCCAAGGCACTCAATGGCAAGGCTACGCGCAAACACATCCGCATCACCCTCGCCGAGGTGCCCCAGTGGCCCGGCATGGAGGTCATGCTTTACATTCCCAATGGCCTCAACCAGCCAGCGCCCTGCTTTGTCGGCCCCAGTTTCGGCGGCAATCATGCGGTCAGTACCGAGACCGATGTGCCGCTTTCCACCCGCTGGATGCGCCCGAGCAAGGACAAGCACATCGTGGACAATCGCGCCACCGAAGCCAGCCGTGGCAATGAAAGCAGCCGCTGGCCCCTCGAGTTGATCCTCGATCAGGGGTTTGCCCTGGCCACCTACTACTATGGGGACATCGAGCCCGATCACGCCGAAGGCTGGAAAGACGGACTGCGCGCTGCCTTACGGCCCGACGGTGCTCAGACCATCTGGCAAGACGGCGACTGGGGTGCCATCGGTGCCTGGGCCTGGGGCCTCAGCCGGATTGCCGATTACCTGCAAACGGACACCGCCATCAATGCCCAGCAACTCGCGGTCATCGGTCACTCACGCCTCGGCAAGACTTCCCTCTGGGCCGGAGCCCAGGACAGCCGCTTCGGAGTCGTCATCTCCAACAACTCCGGTGAAGGCGGTGCCGCCCTCATGCGCCGGAACATCGGCGAAACCACGGCCATCATCACCAAGGCCTTTCCCCACTGGTTCACGCCCACCTACAGCCGCTACGCCAACAACGAAGCCGCCTGTCCGATCGACAAGCACATGCTCATCGCCCTCGCAGCTCCACGGCCGATCTACATCGCCAGCGCGGTCGAAGACACCTGGGCCGACCCTAAAGGCGAATTCCTCTCCGGCTTAAACGCGCAACCTGTTTATGACCTCTTCGGGCTCAAAGGTTACAACGTGACCGAACAGCCTCCGATCGATGCGCCAATCGGTGACTTCATTGCTTACCACCTCCGCACCGGCAAACATGACGTCACCCGTTACGATTGGGAGCAATACCTGAAATTCGCCCAGCGCCACTTCAAGAAGTAA
>JAIXVB010000199.1 GCA_027483245.1 Verrucomicrobiaceae bacterium
AATAACCTCTGCATTGCCGAGCAGGTTCATGGCCGAGAAATCGCGGTGATTGATCGTGTGCCGGAGTCAGCCCTTTCCAATGTGGACGGCATCATTACCCAGACGCCAGGGCTGGTGATTGGCATTTATGTGGCGGATTGTGGGGCCGTTTATCTGGCAGACCCGGTGACAGGAGCCTGTGGCATCGTGCACTCAGGGAAAAAAGGCTCTGAAATGAGCATCGCAGGCGAGGCGGTCCGCCTCATGCAGCAGCATTATGGCAGTCGTCCGGCGGATATTCGGGTGCAACTGAGCCCCTGCATCCGGGCTCCTGTGTATGAAGTGGACTTTGCCGCGCAGATTCGTGAGAGCTGTTTGGCGGCTGGAGTTCTGCCCGATCACTACGCCGACTGTGGCATCTGCACGTCCACGGACTTGCAGCGCTACTACTCTTATCGCATGGAAAAGGGCCGCACGGGACGGATGCTCGCTCTTTTGGCTCGAAAAAACTGATCCTCTATTCTGACGTGGAACTCTCATCACCCGCAAAAATCAATCTTTGGCTACGCATTCTGGGTAAACGTGAAGACGGTTTTCACGAGGTTGAGACACGGCTTTGTGCTGTTTCAGTCGCCGATACGGTCAGCCTGGATCTGATCGGGCAGGGCAGTTCGGTGGAATTGACCTGCAATGTTCCTGGCATTCCCCTGGATGAGTCAAACTTAGCTCTTAAGGCCTTGCGGGCGTTTGAAGCTCGTGTTGGGTTCACGCATGCTTGGCGCATTCATTTGGAAAAGCGCATTCCTTCGGGCGCAGGGCTGGGCGGTGGCAGCAGCAATGCGGCGGCAATTTTAAAAGGAGCCAATGAGCTGGTCGGATCACCGCTGAAACTCGAAGACTTGCTGGAAATCGCCGGGGGCATCGGTGCTGATGTGCCTTGTTTCTTGCTGCCGACTTCTGCCGCGGATGGAACAGGACGAGGTGAAAAGGTGGTGCCGGTTCATTTTCCCTGGCGTTTGCCCTTGGTGCTGATCAAACCCGCGTTCCCGATTCCGACCCCTTGGGCCTATCAAAATTGGGCACGGTCTCAGGAGATTCCAGGGGTGCTGTATGCGCCGCAGCTCTGTCCCTGGGGCAGCATGGTGAATAGCTTGGAGCGCCCTGTGTTTGAGAAACATCGGCTTTTGCCAGCCATGAAGTCCTGGTTGCTGGGGCAATCCGGTGTGCAGGCCGCTTTGATGTCCGGTTCTGGATCGACCATGTTTGCGATCACCCGCAGCTCTGCCGATGCGCAGGCCCTGGCGGTGGAGGCGAAAAAGTGGTGTGGCGACACGGCCTGGATTCAGGCCACCACGACGATGGGTGAAAATGATTGAGGCTGGGCGGCTCCCGATTCCGCCCAGCCCCTTTGTTTGCATCAACCTCAACACTGTCCTGTGTTTCCACAGGGGTGATGACAACAACCAATCACTCTCAAGACCAGCTTTGGGGGATCACTCCCGCCATCACTGTTGGATATTTAGTTTCTCGACCCCTGAGTGTTGTTGAATAAAAGAAGAAATTTTTTCAGCGAACGGGAACTTTATTCAGCGTGTAGGCTGCGAGCCGGTGCCACAGGGGAAGCCCCCCTTTTGATTTCAGCTCAGGGAACTCGAATTCATGAACGTAGCCCGCGCGCAGTTCAGGGCATTTCACGGTCAAAACACGGCCGTCGGCTGAAAGTTGGGTTGCCGTGATGGCCAGTGGTTGAGCGTCTATTTCAGGGCTGCCATATTTGGCCGTGAAGGTGTAGGTGTAGCTTTGCGCTTTGATTTGGCTCCAGTCTGGGCCGCTGACCGGTTGGGTGAACGTGAAACGAAAGCCTTCCGATTGAGCTTCCATTTTTTCAATCTCCAGCGGTGTTTTGCCCGTCCACACGAGGCGTTGAAGGCCAAATGCGCGGTTGCCGTAGCTATTCCAGCCACGATTGGATTGCCCCACAATCATGGAACCGTCACTAAGGAAATTGAGCGTGAGGACCGCGCTTTGCAGTCCATTGATGAAGGGGAAACAAGCGCCCTGATACTCACCCGCGACCTTTTCTAGAAACACGCGGTTCACGCCAGACAGCACGAACTCTCCAACAAAGAGCTGCTTGGCAAAGGGGCCGAATTTACCCTCCGTGAGATCGCAGCGAATGCCTGTGGGACTCTGGCCCAGCTTCACATACGGAAACCAGACGGCCGGGGGGCAATAACCAGGCACTTGCTGAATCGCCTCCGCAACGGTGATGCCGTCGGGTTGTTTGCCGGGATGTTTCACAGGAGACTCCGGGCGCTTGGCATCGACGAGAGCCTCGGCATGACCAAAAAAGGCACCCTCGCGGATGTGCATCAGCGGATTGGTCGGCATCCAGTTGCCCTGCTGATCGGTGGCGAAAAGATCACCTTCCGCGTTCGATCCGATCCCGCATGGACTGCGGAAACCTGCGCTGAAGCCTCGGGCTTTTGCGCTGCCTTTGGGGGTGATGACGGACCAGCCGCGCCACAGAGGGGCGATGCCTTCAGCTCCGGCACCTTCCCACTTTTTACCCATCGAGCAGTTGAGGGTGTTGTGCATGTTGCCCTCACGGTCAAAAACCGGTCCATAGGCATACTCGTGATAAGCTCCAGACACGCCCCAGCCGCTCGCGACTGTGGTGTATTCATCCGCGACACCATCTTTGTCCGTGTCTCGCAGGCGAGTGACCTCACTGCGTTGGGTGACAAACAGATCGCCCTCATGATAGGCCATGCCGAGCACCTCATGCATGCCATTGGCGAAGAGCTTGTAGCCCAGGTTCTCAGCGGTGGGCGGTTCTGCGAGGGGGTGCTCGATGATCCAGACCTCACCGCGTCGGATCGCCACCGCGATTCGTCCATCCGGGAGGGCGGCGAGTCCGCTGGCCTCCATGTTCACGCCCTTGGGCAGTTCATAGGTGACGGTCCGGTAGTAGTCGTTGGATTCTTCCGCGGACAGGGCAGGGGCCGCCAGGAGTAGAGCGATTTGGAAAGCTCGCGTTGCAGATTTTACCATGACAGCACCTCCTTTTTGACTTCACCGTTGATCTTCATTTCACGCTCAAAGTTCTTGCCGTCTTTGGCTGGGCGCAGGGTGTCTTCCACCTCTTGGCCGTCCACGCGGTAGCGGAAAGTCGGCACCCCTTGTTTGTCCAAACGGTAGCCAATGAACTCGCGTGTTCCGGTTTCGGTGGGCAGTTCTTTGATCTCGGTGCCCAGGGGTTTGATGGGCAGCATCTCGCGGCTCTGCCAATTGCTCAGGGCATCCAAAAAGCGTCCCCGCCAGACAAGGCTCCAGCGCACTTCGGTGGCATCAAAGGCCGCATTGAGACCGCTGGGGAAACCGACGCCGATTGCATGGCTGCCTGCGCCTTCAATGAAGCTGCGGAAGACGATGGGCTTGCCCGCTTTGCCGGGATTCAGCTCGAAGTCTTCGTTGGAAATCAACCCTTCAGGCAGTGGCTGGCCCTCGATTTCCTTCAAATAGATCCAGAGAGACTCGATTTCTTGATCGGCCTTTTTTCGACCCATGAACATCGGCGGCATCATGGTGCCAGGTTGAGTGGCTTGAGGATTGAGCAGCAGTTCTTTGAAATACTCAGGCTGCAAGCGCTCGACCGTGTGAGTGAGCCGAATGACCGGTGGGCCGAGAGATTTGCGATCTTTCAACCCGTGACAGGCGATGCAGGCGAGCCCTTTCGCACCCATGAGTTGGCGACCGGTTTCTGCGCGGTGATGTTTGCCGAGTCCACTGACATCAATGGCGATGGGCTTCTCGGCCTTGTCCGCCTCTGGCAGCAGCTTCACCAGCATCTCCGTCTGAGCTTGACCAAAGTTTGGCATCCGAGTGTCCATGTAGGGTCTGACGCTGCCGCCTTCGCCCCAGAGCACTTTTTGCAACCACCCGACAGTGAGCTTGCGGCCCACGTGATCGAGGTTAGGCGGTAGATGGGCGAGTTCGCCGAGGGATTCGGCGCTGCCATCATTGGAGCCGAAATACTGAGCCCGTGGATCTTCGGGGCCGCCTTTGCCATCGCGATCATGGCAGGCGTAGCAGTTCAGTCGGGTCATTTGCCAGTCCACCTGTTGAGCCGCGGTTAAAGTCGGTGCCTCCTGTTTTTTGAGAGCCTGAATGGCGAGGTTGAGAGCGCGTTTTTGCAGCTCGTTTAAATCATAACGAGGGATGCCG
Source organism: Verrucomicrobiaceae bacterium (assembly GCA_027483245.1). Classification (GTDB taxonomy): domain Bacteria; phylum Verrucomicrobiota; class Verrucomicrobiia; order Verrucomicrobiales; family Verrucomicrobiaceae; genus Prosthecobacter. The sequence continues at coordinate 4,207 of JAIXVB010000199.1, forward strand.
GTGCGCTGTTTCTCAGACAAGCAACCCGTGCTGGGTTGGAGTTCCACCATGTCTTTGGACTTGGGGGTGAGGACGGAGTCTTCACCTGTGCTGTGGCAGGAAAGGCAGCGCATTTGGGCGAACAGCGCTTTGCCTTTTTCGACTCCTTGCGGGGCAATCTTGAGCACGGCGCGTTCCGTGGCCTTTTCGGCGGTGCGTCCTGTGTGAAGATAAACGGCGATGTCTGCGGCCTCCTGCGCGGTGAGGCGCATGTTGGGCATGCGACCTGCGGGGCGGTGAATGAGCGGATTCAAAAGGAACTCGGCAAGTGAGTCCACATCGTAGGCATCTGCCAGGGCGATGGGCACCGATCCCAGGCCTGGCTTCTCGGGCTCAGCATCGGCGGCGAGCTTGGCAGGACGAAAATCGGTGGCTGGCTCATGACAGGCGACACAGCCGACCTTGTGATAAAGCTCCTTGCCTCGCGCTTCATCGCCCTTGGTTGGCGCAGCGGTTTTGGCTGGAGTTGAGCGCAGGCTGCTCAGGTATTCCGTCAGCGCTTCGACCTTCTCCGCGTCGCCTTCTTCAGCACCGAACATGCCGGGCATCTGCGTGCCTTTTTTTCGATGCTGTGGGCTGCGAATGAACAGCCAGAGCGTGTCAGCATCCAGGCGTGAACCCACAGCGGAGAGATTGGGGCCTGGTTTTGGAGCAAGTCTGTCTTTCCAGGATTCAGGCGGCTGATGACAGGCCGTGCAGTTCAGTTCCGCGAGCAGGAGAAACCCACCCTCCACCACATGCTCATCGGGGTCTTCAGGCAGGTTGAACTGATCGAAGTTGAAGACGTAAGGGTGATTGATGGGCTCTGCCTGAAGCGGATGCGCGTGACTGGATGAACCATGGAGCAGCAGGAAGATCGCAGGCAACGCGCCATGACGAAGGAATGACGAAGCACGAATGACAAAGGACATGCGGAGTGGGGACTTCGGATTTCGGTTTACGGGGTCATTCAGATTCGCGTTCGTCATTCAAAAGCCTACTTCAGGCCCATGCGCTGCGCTTCTTCATCCAGGGCCTTGACCCAGGGACCAATGAAATGCCCAGAATCATGATAGGTGCGGCCGGAATACATGTGCTGGTCGATGACGCAAGGTTCATTCACATAGATGCCCCCACAGATCTCGAGGTCGAATTTGCACTTCGCCACGGTGGCCATGCGCAGACCGCGCACGATGTCGGCACGAGCAGGGATTTCCACGCCGTGACAAACGCTGGCGCAGGGTTTTTTGTTTTCCCAGAACCACTTGGTGATGCGCAGCAGATCGGCGTCTTCGCGGATGTATTCAGGAGCGCGACCACCGCTGAAAAAGATGCCCACATACTCTTCGGGATTGATGTCTTTGAAAGTGACGTCGGCATCGATGGAGTAGCCTTCCCACTCCTTGGTGATCGTCCAGCCGGGTTTGATCTCATGCAGCACCATTTGATACTTCCGCTTTTCCGGCGCGGCGATGATCGGTTTGTAGCCACCTTCGATCAGGCGGTAATAGGGGTAAAGGGTGTCCACAGTTTCTGTGGCGTCACCGATGATGAGGAGGACTTTGGCGTCTGGCATGTGTGGGTGGTTCGGGGTTAAAGAGGGTGTATTGAGAAAAATGCAAAGGGGGGCGACAATCGAGGCGGATGTCTGGAGACATCCTTCGAATAACACGAGCGTTAGGCCAGCAAGGAATCGAGGTGCTGCTTGGCCCGCACGATCTCGGCGGTGGTTTCAGCGGCGGTTGGCAGGATCGGGATGCCGCGCGGCGTTGGGTGCATGAAGATCTCGGTTGGGCCTTTGAACTGGATGTTTTTCAGGGCCGTGAGCAGCGGCTTCCAATTGAGATCACCGCGCCCGGGCATCTGCTGGAGTTCATCTTCTTTGGGCATGGGTTTCATGCAGCCGAGACCATGACCCCAAGCATAAAATAGGGTGAGCTTTTGATCGCAGTGAGTGATCAGGTCACTGAGGAGCTTGGTTTCCTGCGGCAGATGATAAGGTGCCAGGGCGATGCCAATGCCGGGGATGTTGCGGATCTCGTCGGCCAGCCAGAGAAGGGAGTCCGGCGTGTCGATCAGGTTGTTGATGTGGTTTTCGATGCCGATCTCGACGCCGTTTTCGGCAGCGAGCGCGGCGTGAGGTTTCATCTTTTCCACGAAGTCCTTCACGTTCAGTTTAAGTTGTTCGGCGCTGACTTTGTAGGCGCCTGCACCGCCTGTGACGATGAAGCTGCCACCGAGTTTGTGGACGACCTTGATCTCATCCGTGAGCTTGAACGGTCCCAGATCATAGCGGGTGGTTCCACCAAAGCTAACTCCGTGGGCTTTCAGCATTTCAGCGACCTTGTCATGGCCCAGGCTGTCCATCTCCTCACGCTGAGTGCCGTGTTTTTTTGGCCAGAGTTCGATGCCCGTGGCTCCCGTCTTCTGCACTTCAGGCAGGATCTCCGCCAGCGTCAGGTTGCCATACATGGCGGAGGCCAGCATGTAGTTGAGTTTCCAGGCGCTCTCAGCAGCGCAGGCTGGGGCAGCGGCGAGCGCGGCGAGGGATTGAAGAAAGTGGCGGCGATTCATGCGTCCTATTAACGGCAGTTGAATGCCATCTTCATTCAGACTTTGAAGCCGCCTCTTCAGGTTTTGCGGCTAGAGCTTCTCGGGCTCTTGCAAGAGTTGGGCCACGCGTGAAAGCAGCCGCCCCGCACCGCCGCCATCAAGGATGCGATGGTCAAAGCTCAGGGTCAGCTCCGCTTCGGTGACCGGGATGAATTGCTTCACTTCCTCACTCCAGCGCGGGACTTTGCTGCCAGCTCCGAGACCGAGCACGAGATTTTGCTCAGGCAGGGGAATCGGGGTGGCCCAGACGATGCCAAAGGTGCCGAAGTTGGTCACCGTGGCGATTCCTGGACGGTTTACATCCAGGGGCAAACGACGTGCGCGAGCCTGTTCGACCAGTTTGTTGTAAGTCGGGACCAATTGCACCAGCGGGGTCTTTTCCACCTCTCTCAAGACAGGGACCAGCACGCCGTCCTCGACCTCGACCGCAAAGCCGATGTCGATGGCGCGTGGATGCACGATACGGCTGCCGATGAGACGTCCAGCGACGGCGGTGTTTTCTGCCAGGGCGAGAGCGAGCGCCCGGATGATGTAGAGCGCGGGGCCGGGTTTCGGATTGGCGCGTTTGCGATGGGAAAGGATGGCATCCAGGATGACCGGGCTGCCGACCGTGGCCAGCGGGCGACTCCAGCTGCGGCGCATGGAGTCTGCCACGGCGATGCGCATGGGGGAAGCGGGCGTCAGACGATGCTGCTCCAGGCCGCGCAGGAAGTTTTCAAAGTCCTCCACCGTGACACGGCCCCCCGCGCCGGTGCCTGCGATGCCTGCCAGATCGGAGGCATTCAGGCCCAGTTCATTCATGCGGGCTCTCATCCGTGGGGAAATGTAGCTCGCCCCCGTCGCCCCAGCCGGCACAGGCAGGGCACCGCCGACCACAGGCTCCACCTTGGGATTGTAGCTGGAGATGTTGTCCTCTTCATTGAACTGGAAGTGCAGCGAATCACCGCTGGGTTTGGCTGCCGTCGAAGTTGGCATCGGCACCACCGGCTGTTCGGTGAAGCCCATGGATTGAGCATCCTCCTCGGTGACTTCAAAGGTGGCCAGCAGGGTGCCCACGGCATAACTCTTCTGCACCTGCGCCGTGATCTGGCCCACACAGCCAGCACAGGGGGAACCGACAGACATTGTGGCCTTGTTGGTCTCGACTTCAAAGATGTCGGTGCCAGCCTCGATCTGCTGTCCTGGCTCGATCAAAATGCGCACGATGGTGGCCTCGGCGATGGACTCGCCCAACTGGGGCATCTGGATAGGAATGGTCGGCATTGGAAAGAAAGTCGGCGGATGGAATGAAGGATGCGAGCGGCCTGCGAGTCAAGATGCCTCAAAGGCGGATGACGATCTTTCCGAAGTGTTGGGCACTGGCCAAGTGCGCAAACGCTGCGGCTGCGGCGTCGAAATCAAAGGTGGAATCGATGATCGGGTGCATTTGAGCCTGGGTCATGGCCTGGAGCATCTGGGCAAACATGGCCCGTGAGCCGACGTAAACCCCATCCAGACGGATGCCTTTGCGCAGGATCCCGACGGTCTGCACGTCCCCAGCGGTGCCGGTCAGCACGCCAATCAGGGAGATGTGGCCGCCGAAGCGTGTCGCTTTGATGCTGCGATTCAGCGTCTCCGGCCCGCCGATCTCGACCACATGATCGACACCCACTCCGCCCGTTTCCTTCAGCGCCCATTCATCCCAGGCGGGATCGGTCTTGTAGTTGTGCACCGCAGAGGCCCCCAGTGCCAGCAGACGTGCCGCTTTTTCATCGCTGCTGCTGATCGCCAAGACTCGTGCTCCGGCCAGTTTGGCGAATTGCAGAGCAAAAACCGACACGCCTCCACTGCCCAGCACCAGCACGGTGTCTCCGGGCTGCACTTGGCCGCGGACAAACAGGGCATCCCAGGCCGTGACCGCCGCGCAGGGCAGGGTGGCGGCTTCTTCAAAGGACAGATGATCGGGAATGCGCAACAGGCTGTTGGCAGGCATCACGGCGAACTCACGCAGGAGCCCATCCACCGCACCGCCCAGGGCTTGGCTGGAGTGATATTGGGTGAAACCGCCGTCCACCCAGGTCGGCATGAAAGGGATAACCACACGATCTCCCACCTGCCATGTGTTGACGCCTTCTCCCACGCTGACCACCTCTCCCGCGCCATCGGAGCAGGGGATGCGAGGAATCGGGCCAGTGACACCGCGAATGCCGCACACATTCATGTAGTCACGGTAATTCAGCGACACAGCACGGATGCGCACCTGGACTTCGCCATGGCGTGGAGGCTGTTCAGTGAGCGTCACTTTCTGGAGTGAGGCGAGGCCGTCGGTGCCGGTGATGTGGTAGGCGTTCATGCGTCCTCCATCCGTAGCGGGTAGCCTTGCCGCATCAAGCAAATGCGCGTGACCAGGCGTCATTCATCCCTGAAAAGAAAAGGTGTGCAGGCGCTGGGCACCTGCACACCTTGGAGAACGAAAAACACGTTCTAGGGCATCAACTCACTCAGTGGGAGAGGAACTCATCCAGCGCTGCCTTGGTGATGCGATACTGGCTGCCGATCTTCTTCCCTTTCAGATCCCCGGCCTCGATGCTGGCGATGACATCGCCCTCGGTCACTCCCAGGGTCTGCGCCACCTGTGCCGGTGTCAGAATGTCTGCCACCACGGCTGCGGCTGCAGCAGCAGGGGCCGCAGCGGCCGCAGGAGCGGACTGCGGTTGATTCGGATTGAACACCCCTTGAGCGAACATCTGGTTCGCCATGCCAAAGCCCATGGCGATTTCAGCCGCTGCTCCCGCAGGACCTGCACCACCACCATTGGCCATGCCTTCAGCCATCTGGAACTTCACATAGTCGTTCAGATTGCCGATCGCGCTCATGCTGCTGCGCTTGTCGATTGCCTGCTCCACCTCAGGCGGCACGCTGGCGTTCTCCAGCAGGAAGCTGGTGATCTCGATGCCGTATTTGCTCTGCGTGTTGGGATTGATCAGCGGCAGCAGGGCATCGCCCAATTCGCTGTAGCGCGTGGCCAGATCCAGCACGGGCACCTTGGCACTGGCCAGAGCATCGGTGAAGACACTGACAATGCGGCTGCGCATCGTGTCGGCGAATTCATCCAGGCGGAAGTGATGGTCAGAGCCCGCCACTTCTTTCAGGAAGACCTTCGGGTCCGTGATGCGGAAGTCGAAGGTGCCGAAAGCACGCACACGCACGATGCCAAAGTCCTGATCGCGCATCATGATCGGATTGCTCGTTCCCCACTTGTTGCCTGTGAACAGGCGCGTGGTCACATAATAGATGTCCGCTTTGAAAGGGGACTCGAAGCCATACTTCCAGCCTTTCAGCGTGGAGAGAATCGGGATGTTATCCGTGCTCAGGGTGTGCTTCCCGGGCCCGAAAGTATCGCCAAATTCACCGAGGTAAACAAACTGCGCCACCTGCGACTCACGCACGATGAGCTGAGCTCCGCGTTTGATTTCCTTATCTTCGTCCGGGAAACGCCAGGAAAGGGTGTCACGTGAGTCATCTGTCCACTGGATGATTTCCAGGAACTGTCCTTTGAGGTAATCCATCAGGCCCATAGTCGTGTGTGTTTAGAGTTGAGGTGTTTTGTTCCGCTGTGAAAGCAGCGCCAGAATCATAACCCATTCCAGAGACTGTCGGTTACGATTCTGTGCTTAAATTATTCTCAGTGACTCAGCAGCCACTCGGTCGTGCGGGGGTTAAAGTCGCTCAGGCATTCCCAGTGAAAGGCATGGCCAGCGTTGTCATAAAGATGCAGGTCAGCGCCAGGAATCGCCGCTGCCACTTCCTCGCCCATCCATTTCGGAGTGAAGACATCGTCCTTACCGCCGATCACCAGCGTTGGGCAGGTCACCTTCTTCAGCTCGCTGATCGTGTTGTGAGTGATCGCCGCCGCAGCTTGGGCTTCCATCGCATGCACCGGTTGAGGAGCCGCATTCAGCGCTGCATCCTTCAGGCCCTGCTGCATATTGTTCCAGCAGTCATCGTTGTCGAACCAGGGCTTCGTGAAGATCAGCATTTGCACGTAATGCATGAAGTCCTCCGGGCGCATCGTTGCCTTGCACTTCATCAGGTGCTGCCAGGTGTAGAGACCGAAACGGTCCTGCCGTGCCCAGGTGCACATCAGAATCATGCTCTTCACCTTCTGCGGATGGCGCAACACCAGCTGCTGAGCGATCACACTGCCCAGAGAGCAGCCCACCACTCGTGCGCTGGTGATGCCCAGTTGATCCATCAGACCCGCGTAATCGTCTGCCATCATCGCCGTTGTGTAAGGGCCTTCCGGCTTATCGGTCAGTCCCACCCCGCGATTGTCGCCCAGGATGCAACGAAAGTGCTTCGACCACTCCGCCGCATGCGCCTCCCAGACGCCTCCCGGAGCCGTGACTCCCATGATGCAGACCAGCGGTTCGCCGCTGCCGCGTTCTTCATAAAACATCTGGATTCCATTGGTGGTGACGTGAGGCATGGTTGTGTGGGGTCAGTGATCCGTATTCAGTTCAGTGTCAGAGATGTGTCTTCAGCGAAGACACAACGCAGGATTTAGCGGAAATGGTTCTTTGCGCCAAGAAAAAGGAAGGGAAAAGGGGAAAGGGTTGAGAGAAAAGGCCAGAGGCTTCCCAGTAGCATGGTCTTTTTAGCCTGTGTTCCTCGTGTCAGTGTTCTTTGTTCTTGGTTCGTAGTTCGGACTTTAGTTCGTGCAGGGAACGTGTCAGAAGACTGTCCCGCACGCGGGACCGAACTACGAACAGAGCTGTCAGCGCTGAAGAATCGAGGACGAGTTCGAGGCGGATGCAACGTCCGAAAGCGCTTGGACCATTCTCCGGTAGGAGGAGTAAGACTCGGAGGAAGAGAAGGAGACCAGGACTCAGAGCCGTTGACCCTTTTACCTGGATGACTGAACACTGAACCCCGCCCCTCACTGCCCCGCCGCGAGCAGGGTCGTTTCATGAACGGCGATGTCGTGGGCTGCGTTCCAGTCAAAGGTCTTTTCTCCGCGCAGCACGCGAGCGAGGTCCTGGAATTCGAGATCGTATCGCCCTTTGGGCACTTCGATTTGAAGTGCCTGACTGCCTTTGGCGTAGCGGCCACGCGCTTGGGTCAGGGAGAGGCTGATTTTGCCAGATTCGAGTGGCAGGATTTCGAAGCTGCCTTGCGTGCCGGTGACGCTCAGTTTCCGGCGCGGTCCACCAAAGGGATCGGTGTGATTGCAGCGAATCGTGGCGGTTGCTTGCGGGTATTTGAGAACGGCGAGTTGGTTGTCCTGAAAGCCATCGCTGCCTGTCGGTGTGTCAAAGGCATGAACGCTCTGCGGTTTGCCGAGCAGGGTGATCACGGCATCGATCAAATGACAGCCCAATTCAAAAAGCCCACCGCCCGGCAGTTGGCTGAGCTGCTGGCGCAATCGCGGATCTGCCAACTTGCCCATCGCGGCATCGATCTCGGTGATCTGGCCTAACCAACCTTCACTCACCGCCTGACGCAGCAGCGTGAAGGCGGGATTGTAACGAAACATGTAACCCATTTGCACGGTGAGCTGACGTTGCTCCGCTTCGAGGCGCATGGCCTTGAACTCCTCGTGCTTGAGCGCCCCCGGTTTGTCGAGGTGGAGATGTTTGCCTGCCTGAAGGCAACGCAGCGCCGTGGCACAGGCATCTTCGATCTCGGTTTCGATCACCACCGCCTTCAAGCCTGCCGTGTTGAGCAGAGCCTCTTCACTCAACAGGGTCAGACCGTCATAGGGAGCACGCAGCGGTCCCTGGCTCTCGGCGACCAAACCGACGACTTCCCAGTTCTCCGGCTGCTTTCTCAGCGCCTCCATTTTTCCTGCCGCATGGGCATGAAGCGTGCCGATCTGACCGATGCGCAGGGGCGATGGAGCTGCGCGTAGAGGCAGCGCGGAGGCGGCAAGAGCCGTGGTGAGAAAATGGCGACGCATCATAAGTGAAGGCCATCATAACTGCACTGAATCGCCATTGTGTGCAGAAAATCTCAGGGGGCGGCAAAACCTCCGTGACGCTCTGGGCGTTTGCAAACTCGCCCGCCCCTTTCAGCTCAGCGGGCTCTGGCCAGCCACACGCCGATCACGGCCACGATCATGCCCAGCAGTGACAATCCGGTCAGCACTTCGCCAAAGATGCC
>JAIXVB010000637.1 GCA_027483245.1 Verrucomicrobiaceae bacterium
GAGTGGAAGCCGCTGGAGAGTGATGCGCTGCATGTGCGACTGGGCAAGTTTGCGACAGCTTTTGGTGCCTGGACTCAGAGACGTCTCTCGTGGGACAATCCATTCATCAACGCTCCTGCGGCTTACAGCGACATGTTGCCGGTGACTGACAACATGGCGGCCCCCTTTGCGGGCTTTTTGAATCGCCGTGGCATGGCTGACAACCCGCAAACTTGGGTGCCAATCCTCTGGGGTCCCTCGTATGCCACGGGCATTTGTGTATTCGGTCGTCTCTCGCAATTCGATTACGCGCTGGAGATCAAAAATGCCTCACTGTCCTCACGCCCTGGTGCCTGGGATGCGGTGGACAATGGCTGGGACTCCACCACTTACACCGGTCGTTTGGGTTGGCGTCCAGCACCTGAATGGAACTTCGGCACCTCCTTCAGTCACGGTCCTTTTTTGTTGCCCGAATCTCAAGCAAGCCTTCCCGCAGGCAGCCATTGGCGCGACTACGATCAAACAACCTTCGGTCTCGACGGCAGTTACACTCGCGGGCGTTGGCTCGTCTGGGGGGAATTGATGACCAGTCGTTTTGAAGTGCCCAATGTCGGCGCTTTGAATGTCTTGAGCGGTTTCATCGAAGCCAAATACAAACTCAATGCTCAGTGGTGGCTGGCAAGTCGATTGAATCAAAGTTGGTTTGGCGACATCCCTGGCACAAGCCGAGCGTGGGACAATGATGGCTGGCGGCTCGACCTTTCAGTGGGGCACCGTTTCAGCCGCCATGTGCAGGCAAAACTGCAATACAGCCTGGCTGAACGCAGTGGCAACGATCAAGAAGGCAATCACCTGTTGGCCGCTCAGCTCACGGTGAAGTTTTGAGGGACGTGAAAAAAGTTTGAGAATCTGCGCAAGTCTTTGAGGGGACCTGCATCTGCGTTGTGAAGGGCAGCAAAAGCCGCCCGCCAAATCTCAAACTCTAAACACACTCGCCCCTCATGAAACGCAGAATCGCCCTCCTCGCCATCGCCGCCAGCCTCCTGACCTCCATGGTCTCCACGGCCAACGCCCAAGGCATTCGCCTGATTCAACAAATCAGCGAAATCATCCCGAGCCAAGCCGCCGCTGGCCAAACCATCACGGTGAAAATCAACAACACCGACTTGCAGCAATTGGACTTCATCAAGCAGGTCAATCCAAAGCTCCTGGAAATGATTCGCCGTTTTCCCACTCGTCCCATTGGCACCCAACAAACCAAAATCTTTTTCACCGGTTCAACCGCCAACTCCTTTGTGGAAGGACAAAATGTCACGCGGATCAACTCAAATACCTTCACCGTGCGTGTTCCTTCAACTGCACGGTCTGGAGTGATGAAAATGCAAGTAGGCTTGGCCTCCAGCACCTCGACCGCTCGCTTCACCCTGGTCACCACTGGTTTCACCTTTGCCAACCTAAGCCAATACAATGTGGTCAGCCTGAAGATCGATAACATTGAACGCCTCACCCCCGGCCAAACCATCGCCGCAGTGCCTCACACCGCCCCCAATGTGAATGTTCTGGATGTCGGCACGACCACGGGCAATCACACCATCCAGGTTAGCATCGGCCCTGATGCCGCACGCCCCATCATGGTGCTCTTCTTCCCAGCTCGCCCAGCCCAAACATTGATCGGTAATAACCAAGGATTCCGCAACCCCATCGCCCTCAACCCCATGCTGGCGGGTGAATACTTGGTCTCTTCTCCGAACACCGTCACCTCCACGAACACTAGCCGCACCGTCAGCTGGCAGGGTCTGCGGGTTCAAGCCAATGGCAACCTGTCTGTTCATGGCTTTGACTTCACCTTCAACAGCAGTAACTCCGTCACAACCTTCAAACATTGGATCGGTGATCGTCCAAACGTCGTCGCCCAAGGCACGGTCTCTGAACCCACACTGGCTCAATGGGGCATCAATTTCCCAGGCCTGAATCTACAACTGCGCAACACCAACGGCAGCAATTATACCACGATCTCGATCAATCTCACCGCCGCCACATTCTCAGCTCCAGACGGCCTGACCTACGAAATGCAATAAGCCAAACGAACTGAATCAAACCCCGGTTGTGTCCTTCGAGACCGCCGGGGTTTTTCATTTTCTGGCTCGCATGAAAACTTTTGGGAAATCCGCACAAGTTCTGAACCTGATCTGCATCTGCATGGTGAAGGGCCTTCCAAAACGCCCGCCAAATCTCAAACAGCAACCTCATCCACCGCCATGAACACTCAAGAAAACAACGCTCATCCCGCCGCTCTGATCCCCGCCCTCTTGCTGGCCCTCTGGTTCTTCAGCCAAGCCTTTGCCTCAGCTGCCAATGTCACCGTGCCAGGCCTGCAATTGCCCACCATTGTCTCCTATGCTCCACCAGTGAGCAGCGTCGGTGACAGAGTTTATGCCAACATCGAGTTCCGTGCCAATGCGGTGAATGGCTTCACTCAGAGTGCTAAACCGGTCATTCCTAGCAGCATTGAATTTCCAGCTGCGGGCGGGCGTCGTGTCATAGCGACCGTGACATCGGAAACGGCAAACTTGATCAGTTTCCTGGTGCCCACAGGAGCCATCACCGGCAGCCCTGCTCTTCTCGGTCGGGATGGACTGCGCTTGGAAAATCAACTGGTGTTCCGTGTCGTGCCCTTCACCCAACTCACACGCGGTGTCACCCTCATCAATCTCACTCAATATGCCGCAGGCAGTGTGCTGCGAGGCACCACGGAATTGCTTCAGCCAAGCGGCACCCGCCTGCTCTCAGGCTACGCGGTGTTCATTCCCCTGTCACTCACCGTGACTCCGACCGCTCTCGACATCGGTTTGGTCCGCCTGACCCGTGCCGGGGCCGCCGTGCCAATGTTCACGCTGCGTGAGTTCGTCGGCGGGCCAGTGTCTGGCACACGCATTGCAGCCTTTCGTTCCGTCCTTCGCCTGGAGCGCTTAACCGTCGCTGAGGCTCTTGGCGCCATGGGCCAGAGTTCTGAATGGACCCTTTTTCATCGTGGTCAAGATCGGCGCATGACGGTTCGTTCCAATGGCACAGTCACCCTCGAAGATCGGGTCGCAGGGCGTGCCACAGAGACCAGTCAATACACCCTGGTCGAACTCGCCTGGCCGAACAACTCAGCGAATTTGCAATTCACCCTCAAAGACACCTCCGGCCGTGTCGGACAAGCCATTGTGATGCATCCACCTTTTGATGCGTTCGCCAGCAATCAAATCGGCACCTTCTTGAACACGGACACCCTGCCTTTCACCCTCGGCACCGGTGAGCCCGAAGGCACCATGGTTAGCGATCCTGTGCCGCTGCTGGCTCGTCGCCTTCGTTAAGCTCGTTCGTTTGTTTATCGATGAATTGATCACGCTCCGCCTGGATTTCAGGCGGAGCGTTTCTGTATTAATGAGGCAACAGATAACCCGAGGCTAGAGCCTGATAAGCGGTCACCTGAGCCTGTTGCCACTCAGGTGTTTGCCCCAGCTCTTGAGCCATGAGTTCCGCCACGACAGTAGCGGCTTCCAAGCTTGCGCGAGCATCCAGGAGCAGAGCGCGTGTGCGCCGCGCCAGGACATCCTCCACCGTCCGCGCCATCTCATGACGCACATGCCAGATGACTTCCGCTTTGATAAATTCAAGCCGTGGGTGCAGGCGCTCGCCCAGCACAGGATCTGCGACGATGAGTTCACGAATGCTCGCCGCATCACTGCCGTAGTAGTGCAGGTGGCTTTCATCATTCGTGCTCGGTTGATAGCCATGCACGGGCAGTTCATGCGTGACACACTGACGATGATCCAGGGCACCAATCATCTCCGCATGGTCAATCACATCCTCCGCCATCTTGCGATAGGTCGTCCACTTGCCACCCGCCAGCGTGATCAAACCTGACTCGGAGATGCTGATGAGATGATCTCGTGAAAGGGCTGCCGTGCTCCCCGCTTCGGCTTTGATCAAAGGACGCAAGCCCGCAAAAACGCTCAACACATCGGATCGTTTCGGATCGCGAGTGAGGTAGCGGCTGACTTGAGTGAAGATGAAGTCGATCTCATCCGGCAGCGCTCTCGGTTCCAGCGATGATTCATCCACAGGCGTGTCCGTGGTGCCGACCACCACACGACTATGCCAAGGCACCGCAAAGAGCACGCGCCCATCATCGGTCTTCGGGATCATGATCGCCGTGTCACCGGGCAAAAACTCACGCGGCAGCACAAAATGGATGCCCTGACTTGGACTCAACATGGCCTTGGCCCCAGCATCATCCATGCGCCTCACCGCATCGGCAAAGACACCCGTGGCATTGATCACGACCTTCGCCCGCACCTCCATCTCATGCCCGCTTTCTTCATCACGGAGGCGCACACCCGCGACATGAGCGCCTTCTTTGATCAGACCACAGCAGCGCATGTAGTTGATCAGCACCGCGCCTTTCTCCACCGCTGTCTGTGCGAGGTTGATGGCCAGTCTTGAGTCATCAAACTGACCGTCGTGATAGATAATGCCACCATTGAGTCCCTCCGACTCGATGTTGGGCAAGACTCCCAGCACATCCTCGCGTGTGAGCCAGCGTGAAGGCTCAAGTCCCAGTCTGCCAGCAAGGCCATCATAGACCTTCATTCCAATCCCATAAAACGGTCCCTCCCACCAATGATAGTTAGGGATCACAAAAGGCAGACTGTGCACCAGATGCGGCGCATTCCGCACCAGCAATCCACGCTCTCGCAAGGCCTCCAGAACCAGCGAGACATTGCCCTGCTTCAAATAACGCACACCTCCATGCACCAGCTTGGTGCTGCGACTGGAGGTGCCTTTGGCAAAGTCGGATTGCTCCACCAGCAACACACGATGCCCACGCGAGGCGGCATCCACAGCAGCCCCTAAACCTGAGGCGCCACCCCCAACGATGACGATGTCAAAGTGCCCCTCCAGAGCAGTCACTGCCTCCATCTGAGTGGACCGACGAAACATAGAGTTCGATGTCATGCGATCACTCTAATCGGAAGTGAGGGGTCAGGACCAGCCTCGATTCGAGATTTCATGCAACGGTTCGCACAAAACAGCGACCCGATGCTCCAGGTTGGCCTGCTAGCTGGCATCCGCAGTGCTTTTCAAACCTTCAAGCGCTCAGCTCATGCCTGAACGCACTCCTCACAGACAATCCTAACTGCACCACGATCATGCCAGAAGTTACCCACCCTGCTCACAAAGACGGCGACGTCCTCGTCAACTATGAAGAAAAAGTCTTCGAAGATGTGAAGGCCAATCCAGGCGAGAAAGCTCTCGTCACCTTTCATGGCGTCGCCCATGAGGGTTCCATCGGTCTCGTCAACACGCTCGTCGCTACTCGCTTGCTGCGCAAAGGTTACGAGACCTCCATCCTGCTCTATGGCCCAGGCGTCACGATGGGATTTCAAAAAGGCTTCCCAACGCTCGGCGATGAAGCGTTTCCAGGTCATCTCCTGGTGAACAAACGACTCGCCCAGTTCATGGCTGAAGGCGGCAAGATCTATGCCTGCCGCTTCTCGACCCAAGCGCTGTATGGCCAGACCGAGAAGGCCTTCATCCCTGGCATCATCCCGATCAATCCTCTGGATGTGCTGGACATCAATCTCATCCACGGCCGCGCAGGTGCCGTCGTCATCCATTCTTGGAATCTCTGATCCCTTCTTTGTTATGGCGACCATTCGAGCAGCGGCGGTGCAAATCGCACCGGATCTCACCAGTGCCGAAGGCACTGTGGATCGCATCTGCCGAGCCGTGGCAGATGCCGCTGCTCGGGGGGTGGAGATCGCGGTATTCCCGGAGACCTTTGTGCCTTACTACCCGTACTTCAGTTTTGTGGAGCCTCCCGTCAGTGCGGGCAAAGAGCACCTCCGACTGTATGAAAACGCCGTGGAGATTCCGGGCTGGATTCCTGAAGTGCTCAGCCAACAGGCGCTAAAACACAGCATGGTGCTGGTGGTGGGCGTGAACGAGCGCGAGCACGGCTCTCTTTACAACACGCAGCTCATCTTCGATGCCGATGGCGCTCTCGCGCTGAAGCGCCGAAAGATCACTCCCACCTATCATGAACGCATGATCTGGGGTCAGGGAGATGGCTCAGGGCTCAAAGTCGTGGAGACCGAAGTTGGGCGTGTCGGCGCACTCGCTTGTTGGGAACATTACAACCCACTCGCTCGCTTCAGCCTCATGGCCCAGCATGAGCAGATCCATTGCGCGCAGTTCCCAGGCAGCATGGTGGGCCCGATCTTTCGCGATCAAATCGAGGTCACCATCAAACATCATGCGCTGGAGTCGGGTTGCTTTGTGGTCAATTCCACCGGCTGGCTCACCGATGAACAAATCGTCTCCATCACGGGCGATGCTAAGATGCAAAAGGCACTTCGCGGTGGCTGCTACACAGCCATCATTTCACCCGAAGGAGTGCCGCTCTGTGAACCCATCACGGAGGGCGAGGGCATGGCCATTGCGGATCTCGACTTTGCCCTCATCACCAAACGGAAACGCATGATGGACAGCGTCGGTCATTACTCACGACCGGACATTTTCACGCTGCATCAAAACCTCACTTCTCACCCGCAAGTCTCCACTGAAAAGGGTTCAGCTCCTGCTTCAGAAGCCTCGTGGCCTAACTTTACCTTCAACGAACATGATCACCTTCGAGACCGCTCTGGTCAGCCGCAAGCAATGGCTGCTGTCTGAACTGCAATCCCTGGGACTGCGCATGATGGATGAGGC
>JAIXVB010000012.1 GCA_027483245.1 Verrucomicrobiaceae bacterium
GGGAGCGCTGCGTCAATTGATCCTCGGGGAGCATGTGGTCCTGTTGATCGCCGGGCTTCTGCTGGGGATCGTCAGCGCCATCCTCGCGGTGTGGCCGAGTGTGACGCAGGGCGGGGGAGATTTGCCGTTGAACTTCCTCGCGGGGCTGTGGGCGGGAGTGCTCGGATTCGGCGTGCTGGTGTGCTGGCTGGCGGTGACGCTGGCGGTGCGGGGACGTTTGATCGAGTCCATCCGCCGTGAGTAGTCTCTGACACTGCACAAAAAAGCCCGCACAGCGAACTGTGCGGGCTGAGGATCGAGAAACGATGGGCGACGCTGTTAGAACGTGTGGATGAAGAGGCCCGAGCGCAGCTTTGGCTCAAACCAGGTGCTCTTCGGTGGCATGATCTGCGTGGCATCGGAGATGGCCATGAGCTGATCGACCGTGACCGGATACATGCTGAAAGCCACTGCGTGATCACCGCCATCGACCAGCTTCTCGAGTTCGGCCGTGCCACGAATGCCACCGATGAAGTCGATGCGCTTGCTCGTGCGCGGATCATCAATGCCGAGCAGAGGCTTCAGCAGGCGATCCTGAAGAATGCTGACATCCAGCTGATCGATCGGGCTGGCGTCGTCTTCGGCTTTCCAAGCGAGGTCATACCATTGACCGCCCAGATACATGCTGGCGTGGCCGGGTTGCGTCGGTGATTTTTCTTCAGTGCTCGTCACCTTGAAGATCTGACCGACTTCTTCCAGGAAGCTCGCGGCATCGCGCCCATTGAGGTCTTTGACCGCACGGTTGTAAGGCAGGATGTTCAGTTCATTGCCGGGGAAAAGGACGCAGAGGAACCAGTTGTAGTCTTCCTTGCCGTTGTGCTCCGGATTGGAGGCACGGCGGCTTTTGCTCACGCGATAAGCACTGGCGGCGCGGTGATGACCATCGGCCACATAAGCAGCAGGCACGTGATGAGCGAAGAGCTGCTCGATATCGGCGCAGGTGCCGATGGGCAAGCGCCACACCTGATGCTGCACGCCATCGGGGGCGACAAAGTCATGCACAGGTGGATTCAGGGACATGTGCTCTTTGACAATCAGGTCAATGGCAGGCACGCCGCGATAGGTGAGGAAGATGGGACCTGTGTTGGCGCTGAGCGAGTCCACGAGGCGTGTGCGATCGTCTTCTTTATCCTGACGTGTCTTTTCGTGTTTTTTGATCACGTCGTTCTCATAGTCTTCCGTGTGGCAGACACCGACGAGGCCGGTTTGACTGTGAGTGCCGATGGTCTGGCGATACAGATACAGGCTCTGCGCAGTCTCACGCACGAGAGCACCTGCGGCCTGAAGCTGTTCAAAGTTCTCACGTGCCTTCACATAAACTTCAGGAGAATAAGGATCGACCTCGAGCGGCAGATCAATCTCTGCGCGATCGACGTGCAGGAGGTTCAGAGGTTTGTCATGGGCGAGAGCATAGGACTCCTCACGATTGACGACATCATAAGGCACAGCGGCAACAGCGGCGGCGTGCTCAGGAGGGGGAACGAGACCTTGGAAGGAACGAAAACGCATGGGCGCGCATCCTTGGCGGGGCGGGCGGAGGCGTCAAGCAGCGGAAACGCAACGCGGGTGGCTTTGTCGAATGCGATGCGATCCCGGTTCACCAGGCATGATACCCTGTTCTACAGGCTCATTTTTTTCCCGAGGCGGGCGGAATGCGAAACAACGCAAAGGCTCGTGTTTGGGTGAGCTTGGCGGAAAACAATCCGGCCCGGTTCATGCTTTCCCGAGCTTGACCGGTTCCACCGCCATCCTATCCATCCGTACTCATGTTTTCCATTCCCCGCTCCAGTGGCATTCTGCTTCATCCAACTTCACTCCCTGGGAGATTCGGCATTGGAGAGATCGGGCCCCAGGCTCATGCGTGGTTGGAGTCGATGCACCGCATGGGGCAAAAGCTGTGGCAAATGCTGCCGCTGGGGCCGACGGGTTACGGGGCCTCTCCGTATCAGAGTCTTTCGAGCTTTGCGGGAAATCCGATGATGATCAGCTTTGAGGCCTTGGTCATGGATGGAGTGCTGAAACCCTCCGATCTGGCCGTGATCCCAGCCTTTCCGCCGCACAAGGTGGACTTCCAGGCTGCCGAAGAGGTGCGCACGGCGTTTCTGAAGCTGGCAGCCCAGCGGTTCATTACCCAATGCGATGCCAGCCCGCTCTTGCAGCGTGCCTTTGATGTGTTTTGCGAGCGCGAACAGGATTGGCTGGATGATTACGCGCTGTTCATTGCGCTCAAGGGCGACAACGAAGGGCGCGCCTGGAATGAGTGGCCGAAAGAACTGGCCATGCGCCAACCGGAGGCGATGGCAGAGGCCATGGTGCGCCTGGAAAGTGAAATCGAAGAGGTGAAGGCGCTTCAGTTTTTCTTCAATCGCCAGTGGACCAAACTGCACGCCCGAGCGGCGGAATTGGGCATTCGATTGATCGGCGACATCCCGATTTTCACCGCGCATGACAGTTCCGACGTGTGGGCACGCCCAGATCTCTTCGAGCTGGATGAAGCTGGCAATCCGATCACGGTCGCGGGTGTGCCGCCGGATTATTTCAGTGCGACAGGCCAGCGTTGGGGCAATCCGCTCTACAAATGGAGCGCACACTTGGAGGAAGGTTTTTCGTGGTGGAAATCACGCCTGCGCAAGACGCTGGAAATGGTGGACATCGTGCGCATCGACCATTTTCGTGGGTTTGCGGCGTATTGGGAAATCCCGGCCAGTGAACCCACGGCGGTGAATGGTCGCTGGGTGGATGCTCCAGGCGATGCCCTCTTTGAAGCGCTGCGGACGGAGATGGCCGATGAGGTGCCGGTGATCGCGGAAGATTTGGGGATCATCACGCCGGATGTGACCGCCCTGCGATTGCGCCACGGTTTTCCTGGGATGAAGGTGATGCAGTTCGCCTTCGGGGTGGATTCGCTCTCCGAAGATTACATCCCCGAAAACTATCCTGATGAATGCGTGGCCTACACGGGCACGCATGACAACGACACGGTGCTGGGTTTGTTCAATAGCCAAGTTGGCGAAGACACTACCCGGACGCAGGAACAAATTGAGGCGGAACGGCGGACGATTTTGGGATACACCAAAACGGATGGCCGGGATCTGAACTGGGATTTTATTTGGGCTGTTTGGCAGTCGCAGGCACGCATGGCGATCGCGCCACTCCAGGACCTGCTGGGGCTGGGCAGCGAGGCGCGGATGAACACACCGGGCAAGATGGGTGATTTCTGGAGCTGGCGTTTTAGCTGGGATCAGCTCACCGAAGAGATCGAGCAGAAGATGCGCGCCATCACGGAGACGACGGGCCGTTAAGCGGGCTGAAAAGTGAAATCTTGCGCTGGAAATCTGCACGCTGGACGCTGAAGCCGGCGTTTAAGCCTGTCTTTCTTTATGAATACTCCCCTCCACGCCACGACGGTCCAGGCGCTGAATGCCTTTCGAGCGCGTCGTCGTCGTCTGCTCGGCTTGCGCGCGGTTTTGTGCCTGGGCGTCATCTTGATGGGAACCTGGATGCTGATCGCTTTGCTGGATCGGGCTTGGTTCATGCCCGAGGGGCTGCGCCCTTGGCTGAGTGTGATGGGGTATGCTGGGGCGCTGTTCTTGGCGTGGCAGGTGGCCTGGCGTCATGTTGGCGCAGCGCGGGATGAGGCTGAAACGGCGAGATTGATCGAGGCGGCGGCGCCGGAGTTGCGCGAGAGTTTGCTGGCTGCGGTGGAGCTGGGGCAGGGGAAAGAACGAGGCGATTCCGCGGAGTTCCGTGCGCAGTTGCAGGAGCGAGTGGCCGAGTCGGTCAGCCGACTTGACCTGACGAAACTGCTGCCGATTCGCTCACTGAAACCCTGGCTGCTGGGGCTGAGCGGAATGATTGCTGTGGTGGTGGCACTGAGTTTTGTGCCTTCCTTGCATCTGCCGGGATTCATGGTGCGCGCGGCGGTGCCTTTCGCCAATCTGTCTCGGCCATCGAGCGTGAAGATTGCCATCACGCAGCCGCAACCTGCAAATGCGTTGGTGCCTTTTGCCTCTGAGCTGGAGGTCGTGGCTGAGGTGATCGGTCTGGTCACAGGCCCGGTGTTGATCGAAACTCAATCGGCGGTGAGCAAACCTCGCCGCACGGAAATGGTGTCGAGCCTGAGCACACGCTACAGCAGCGTCGTCGCCATTGGTCAGGGAGACGTGCGCTATCGAGTGCTCGCAGGAGATGCGATCTCGCCCTGGCACACACTCAGCGCGCGGGCTCGCCCGAGAGTCATCGAGTTTGTCAAAACCATCGTGCCTCCGGCTTATTCCGGTCTGCCTGAGCAGCAGGTCACCGAGGAACAAGGCGACCTGGAAGCGCTGGAAGGCAGCA
>JAIXVB010000330.1 GCA_027483245.1 Verrucomicrobiaceae bacterium
AGTTTTCTAGAATGGCTGGCCCTGCGCGTCGCCCCCGTCTCCAGTGACCGCCCAGTCGATGGCGAGACGCTCACAGGCCTCACGGTGGATCAAAGATTCGCGCTGTTGGCCAATGCACCCGCTCTTGAACGTTTGCAGCGGAGGCTTCGGGCCTGGATGCACATCGCGGCAGCCCTCTTAGCTCTCGGCAGCGTTGTGGGTCTCTATGCTCGCGGTTGGTCGCGGGAGTATCGGGCGGTTTGGGAGAGCACACTGCTCACAGAGTCTGGAGCCGAGCGGTTCTTTGGCACCTTATTCAAGCCCGCTTCCACGGTTCTGAAGCTGAATTTGCCGCTCCAAGATCTGCCCGCCATGCATCGCTCAGTGGGAAAGGAAACCATCCCCGCGCTGGCTCTGCCTTGGATTCATCTGTACAGCGGCACTCTGTTTCTACTCATCATCGTGCCTCGGGTTGGCTTGGCGGGTTTGACGCTCTGGCGTGCGCATCGGGTGTTGGAAAAGCGACTTCGCTCGTTGGGCTGGCGCTCTTATTTGGTGCGCACGCTGCGTGCCGTCGAAGGCGGGCAAGAAGTGCTCACCGTCCTCATCCACGCCACCGATGCCACGCCCACACATCGAGAGATTTGGTCGCGCGGTTTGCGCGAGCGTTTTGGCGCGATGATCCAGCCCGAGATGGTCCATGTCCCGCTTGGGGATGAAGATGACTTTGTCGCCTCCTGGCAGCCTGCGCACCCGCAGGTCATCGTCATCTTCAACCTCGCCACCACGCCTGAGGCGGAAGTGCAGAGGCGTTTCGTGCTCGATCTTAAACAATCGCTCATGGCCCGTCAGCGCGATGCCACTCTCACGGTCTTGCTGGATGCCACCAGCATTGGCAATCGTTGGTCGCCTGACAAAGTGGCCAGTCGTGAGCGTTTGTGGACTGAGATGCTTCAGGGCACCTCGGCAGAGATCATCATCGCTTCTCGGCGCGGTGTTTAATGCAGCGTTTCAGCGCATTAATCGCGCCCCAGCCTGCGTTTAGATCTTCCTCTCTGTCCATGCGCTCCTCTCTGCTTTTCTCTTTTCTCAGCTGCCTCTCCATCGTCCAAGCTGCCGACCCTCTGCCGGGCCACTCGGTGCATGGCGAGGCCTTCAATGAGGGACCGCGTCAGGCCGCCGTGCTGATTCCCGGCACCGGGCAGGTCAGCTTTGCCATCTCTTCAAAAAACGCCGAAGCGCAGAAGTTCTTCAATCAAGGCGTCGGTCAACTGCACGGCTTTTGGTATTACGAGGCCGAGCGTTCGTTTCGCCAAGTCGCCAAACTCGATCCCGACTGCGCCATGGCCTACTGGGGCTTGATGATGGCCAACGTGAATAACGAAAAGCGTGCCAAGGAGTTCCTGAAGAAAGCCATCGCTCTCAAACCCAAGGCGGATGCACGTGAAAAGCTTTGGATCACCAGCCTGGAGAACTATTACAAAGACGACAAGCGCGACAAAAAGCAGCGCGCTCTCGACTTCATTCGTGATCTGGAAACCATCGTCCAAGATCACCCGAAAGACATCGAAGCCCGCGCTTTCCTGGCTTGGAAGATCTGGCATGCGAATGGCGATGCGCCGCTGACCAGTCCTCAGGCGGTTGATGCCTTGTTGGACCAAGTCTTTGCCGCAAACCCGCAGCATCCTGCGCATCATTATCGCATCCATCTCTGGGATGGCAGCAAACCCATCCGCGCCGTGAAGTCCGCTGCTCAGAATGGTCAGGCATCTCCTGGCATCGCCCACATGTGGCACATGCCCGGTCACACGTTTTCGAAACTGAAGCGCCATGACGACGCCGCCTGGCAGCAGGAAGCCAGCACGCGCGTGGATCATGCCTACATGCAGCAACGGTGGATTTTGCCCGATCAAATTCACAACTACGCGCACAATGAAGAGTGGCTCATCCGCACTTTCAATGAACTCGGTCGTGCGCAGGATGCGCTCGGCTTGGCCCGGAGTTTGATTCGCAATCCACGGCATCCCAAATTCAACACGTTGGACAAAGGCAACAGCACCGCCAGCTATGGCCGCACGCGTTTGATCGACACGCTGATCAAGTGGGAGCTGTGGGACGAGTTGCTCAAGGTCACCGACAACAACGCTCTCATCGGTGTCGTGGCTCAGGACAGCCATGAGATCACTCGCCGCCGGGCTCGCGGGCTCGCCTTTTACGCGCAAGCCGATGCCAAGGCCCTGGCCACCAACATCACCCATCTCGAAGAACTCCAGCGCAAAGCCAAGACCGCCAAGGCCAAGGAAACTGCCGCCAGCAAGACGGATAAAAAACCGCCCGCACCGGCCAAAGATGGCAAGGGCAAGGACGACAAAAAAGACGCTGCAGGCGATGCCCTGGCCGAGTTGCGCGCGCTTCAGGCCGTGCTCCTCAAGGCCAAGAACGCCCCTGCCTTGATCGATGCCGCCAAAACTTTGCCCAAAGAACTCGCTGCTACCCTTTGGTTGAAGTCGGGCGACAAAAAGAAAGCCCAGGACCTGCTGAAAAACTTCCCGCAAGACCTTGCCGGACTCGCCGCCAAGGCAGAACTCCAAGCGGCGCTCGACCAGACAGAGGAAGCCAAAAAGACTCTCGAGCAAGTCGGCAAACTCGCCTTTGCCCTGGATGCCGATCTGCCTGTTTCAAAGAGACTCGATGCCCTGGCCACGCGCCTTCAAATCAAGTCGTGGCGTGCCCCGGCCCCCAAGCGTGACGACAGCGGCACGCGTCCCGCCTTGGCTGACCTCGGCCCGATGCACTGGCAGCCGCCGGTGGCTCCCTCGTGGGAAGCTTTGACACTTGAGGGCAAACCTGCTCCGAGCAGTCAGTTCAGTGGCAAACCGCATCTGCTGCTGTTTTATCTCGGCAGCGCCTGCGGCCACTGCATGACCCAGATCAATGCCTTTGCCAAAGCCGCGCCTGAGTATGAAAAAGCAGGCGTTCAACTCGCGGCCATCACGCTGGAACCCATGTCCCTGGCCACACGCATCACCGAGCAGATGACCACCAAGAAACTGCCGCCCTTTCCCCTCTACTGCGATCCCAGCCTCGCCATGTTCAAGGCCTTCCAAGCCTACGACGACTTTGAAGACGAGCCTCTGCACGCGGCGGTGCTGGTCGATGCAGAGGGCAAGGTGCGCTGGTGGGACATCAGCTGGGAACCCTTCACCGACACGGCTTTCCTCCTCACCGAAGCCCAGCGTCTGCTGAAGTAACCGCCGAGCGTTACTTCATCGGCTTGCGCAGCTGCCACTGCTTCTCCGGCCATCCCAAGTTCTTCACCGTGGTCGCCGGATAGTTCCAGGCCGCTTCATCAGCGCTGTAAACGATCACGCGAGTCTTCTCCGCGGCCATGGCGACTGCTTGGGGCAGATCCAGCAGCTTCAGCACATTCAGATAAGCCGGGCCCTGCGCGTGACTCGTGGGCAGCTCATGCAGATCCAGGCGCGTGATGCCCTCTTCAAACAGAGACGCATAGACCGCGTCTGCCGCCATGTTCCGATGGGCTTGCAGCCACAGCGCTGTCTTTTCCAGGCCCGCCACCTGTCGGATGCCCTGCACCGCACGGCGGATGTCCCACACCTGCATCGAGTCCAGCGTTTGGCCTAACAAATAGAATCGACGCAGCCGATGCGTCTGAGCCTTCTCACTGCCAGTCCACTCGGTCGGCCCCACGCCGCGAGGGCAGACATAGGCCATGCCCCACTTGAAGGTCTCAAACATCTTCTTCTCGCTGGCAAAGGCTTCTTCATCCTTCTCCGTGACCGGAAAGCTCTCGATGAGCTTCGAGAATCGCGACTCATAGGTGTTGCAAAAGTCTGTCCACCCTTGCGCATCCAGCACGTTCAGCGCCACCAGCTCCAGATCCTCAGCGCGCAATCCCTCACGGTGCGCCACATACAGTCTCAGGCGAAAGGCATCATCGGTCTCGAAATCATACGCCGTCATGCGGATGCCGTCCCGCTCCACGCTGTTCTCCTTTTGCATCTGCACTGCCTTGGCGGCCTTCGGCCATCCGGCGAAGACCTTCTCCTGCAGCCCCGTCATCCACGCCTCACGCTGCTTGTCCCAGCTCGCCTGATCGGTCACCGGGGCGGGTTTGGCAGCGGCCTCGACAAAGGATTCATCGATCTTCGTGTTGCGTTCATCCGCAGGGATCGTGGTCAGCACGCGCAGTTCCTCAGGCTCATGCACCTTCTTCGCCCCTTCATCCAGCACCGCCATGGCGTCCGCCCCTTTGAGGTGACGTTCAAACCAATGGAAAGCCCCTGTGTTCAGCGGTTGCAGATCCTTGTGCGGTCCCTCGGCGACTTGCAGGCCCAGGTTTTCTTCCTTGCCTAACAACGAGTAAAGTCGGCGCACGTTTTGGTAGATTTGAAACACCCCGTTGATCGGGAAGATGTCGTCCTTGTCCGTGTTCACGATCAACAGCGGTCGCGGAGCCACCAGCGCCACCAGCCGATC
>JAIXVB010000409.1 GCA_027483245.1 Verrucomicrobiaceae bacterium
AATCCCTTCGCAGAATCAGGCACGTGAGCAACGAGAGACCCGCGATGCAGACGACACAGTTGACGATGAATGATCTCCAATTCCGCAGGTCCTTCGAGTGTGACTTCAGCCCCATCCTGAAAGCGCAATCGCGCAAGTCCCTCGGCCAAACGAAGGTAACCCGCAGGCAACGGTGAACCCGGCTCAGTCGGAAGCGTGCTACTTTCCCAACGAGCGCCCTCGACTTCCTGAAGAACAGCGATCGAAGCACTGCGATGAAGCGTGAACCAGGAAGCCCCAGCCACGCCGAGCCCTAAAACAAAGGCAGCGGCGACTTTCCACAAGCCCCTTGGAAAACGCCATTGAGTGGGCCTTGGTTTCGCGGGCGCAGGCGCCAGAGAACTCATCACGCTGGCCAAAGGAGCCTCACTGAGCCGGGCACTCTGCTGCTGGAGATGCGCGTGCAGTTGCAGGTATTCCACATAGAGTCGGCGTGTGGCCTCATCCTCAAGCACGAGGGTTTCAATGCGGAGACGCTCTTCGGTTGTCAGGCTGCCATCGAGCAAGCGATCACAGAGGGCGATGAGTTCCTCGGCGTGAGGAGATGCATCAGAGTTCATGAGCAGCGGAGGCGAGTGTTTGAGTGATACAACCGTGCAATGCCACACGAATGCGGCTGAGCAGACGATAAAGAGCCGTGGTGGTGCGATCCAAACGCGCAGACATGTCTTCCAGCGTAAGGCCTTCGTGATAGCGCAATTCCAGCACCTGACGGTGATCTTTGCTCAGCTTGGCCAAGCAGCCCTGCAACGCGCGTTCGCGTCGCTCCAGCTGATCGGAGTGGGTCTCCATTTCTTCCGCCACGGCCTGAAGAAAAGTCTCACTGAAATCGAGTTGGTCTCGGTGCCGACGTTTGCGAAAAGCCAAGACCTGATGGAAGGCAATTTTGCGTGCCCACGCGGCGAAATTTGTCCCAGGCTGAAACTGGTGAAAGGCGCGCCACATCACGACCTTGGCCTCTTGCAGAATGTCATCCGCATCGGCTGGATGCGGCACCAGGGTCATGACATAGGCCCCCAGCAGCCGCTCATGACGGGCGAGCAGCACGACGAACTCTTCGGCTTGAGGATCAGGGGCAGACATGGCTTTTACTCAGTGAGTCCGATTTGCGACGACTTGGACAGAAAAAATTCATCGTGAGGTGTCCAAGATTTCAAAACACGGACTCATCGGGTGTTACAACCATGAGATCTGTTTCATTCATCCTCAGTTTGATCCTCCTTTTATCCCCACAGCTGTACGCTGTGGATGCGGAGGATGTGGCGTTTTTTGAGAAGGAGATTCGGCCCATTTTGGTCGAGCGTTGTTTGGAATGCCATAGCGCTGAAACAAAGATCAAAGGGGGATTGGCGTTGGATACACGAGCCGACTGGATGACAGGTGGCGATGCGGGACCAGCCATCGTGATCGGCAAACCGGAGGAAAGCCCTCTGATCCATGCGGTGAGCTGGCAAGATCTGGATTTGCAGATGCCCCCCAAGAAAAAACTCTCTGACCGAGAGATTCAGATGCTGACCGAATGGGTGCAACGCGGTGCCCCAGATCCGCGCGAACCAGCAGGCCAAACCAAGGTCAAAAAAAGCACGGGAATGGATGTGGAAACGGGGCGTCGATTCTGGTCGTATGCTCCCTTGAAAAAAGCCTCCGCCCCCTCTGTGAAGAACAAGGCGTGGCCCAGATCAGAGATCGATTCCTTCATCCTCGCAGGTCTCGAATCTCAAGGCCTGAGACCCACTCGAGATGCGGAACCGGCAGAGCTGGCCAGGCGCATGGCTTATGTGCTAACCGGCTTGCCTCCGAGCTTGGCGCAGCTCGAACGCTTCAGCCGTGCGGCACGCACGGATCGCACTTTGGCGGTGAGTGAGCTGATGGATGAGCTTTTAGGCTCCATGGCCTTTGCGGAACGCTGGGCAGGTCATTGGCTGGACATCACACGTTTTGCTGAATCGAGCGGAGGCGGACGCACGTTGCTGTTTAAAGATGCTTGGCGATACCGGGATTATGTCGTGCAATCGATGGCTCAAAAGCGTCCGTGGAATCAAATGATTCGCGAGCAGATTGCTGGGGATCTTTTACCTGCGAGCACGGCTGAAGAGCGGACTCGGCAGCTTATAGCAACCGGCTTTTTGGCACTGGGACCGACGATCTATGAGGAGCAGGACAAACAACGACTGCGCTTCGATGTGATCGATGAACAGCTCGACACTCTGGGCAAAGCCTTCCTCGGGCAAACACTGGGCTGCGCGCGCTGTCACGATCACAAGTTCGACCCCATCCCGCAGCGGGACTATTATGCTCTCGCAGGCATTTTTGCCTCGACCCGCACACTCTCGAACTACAAGGACAACGTGGTGACTTGGATCAACGCCCCATTGCCCCTCGACCCGGCGGAGGAAAAGCGTCACAGCGAAGCCGATGCACGTTTCACCGCCTTGCAGGCGCGATTGAAGGAGACCAAGAACAAGCTCGCCAAATTCAAGGACGTGAAATCTGGCTTGGCTCAAAAGAAAGATTTCCCCATCCCCTTGTCGGAGCTGACAGGCATCGTCTTGGATGATCAAGCGGCCAAGGCCCATGGAAATTGGAAACACTCCACTCATTCACCGCATTATTTTGGCAAAGGTTACCTGCATGATGATGGCAAGGACAAAGGGACCAAGACCCTGACCTTCACCCCGCGACTGACAACCTCTGGACGCTATGAAGTGAGACTTGCTTACCCCGCACTGGAAGGCCGAGCCAAACGTGTGCCGGTGCATATTTTTCATGCCATGGGAGATGTGACCGTGTTTGTCGATCAATCACACCCCCCAGACATTGAAGGTCGCTTTGTTTCCCTCGGCAGTTTTCAGTTTGAAAAGGAGGGAGACAGTTATGTGATTGTCTCGAATGAAGGCACCCAAGGGTTTGTCTGTGCGGATGTGATTCAGTTTATCCCCGAAGGCGCCAGCGACCAAATCACCAAGGCCAACCCTCAAAGTGAAACTCTGCGCCAACTGCAGGATGAGGTGCGTCAACAAGAGGCTGCCTTGGCAGAACTGAAGCAGCTCCGAGACACTCGCCCGGTCACGATGAGTGTGCGTGAGGAAGATGAAATCGGTGATACGCAGATTCGTGTGCGCGGTGAAGTGCATCAACGAGCGGCCACCGTGCCACGCGGTTTTCTAACTGTGATTGCTAAAAATCCGCCCGCCATCCCCACCGCCCAAAGTGGACGTCTTGAATTGGCGGACTGGCTGGTCAGTGCTGACAATCCGCTCACCGCACGAGTGTTGGTGAATCGTGTTTGGACGTGGCTTTTCGGTCAGGGTTTGGTGCGGTCGGTGGATAACTTCGGCACTACCGGCGAGACACCCACGCATCCTGAGTTGCTCGACCATCTCGCTCTTCGTTTTCAACACGAAGGCTGGGACGTGGAGAGCCTCATTCGAGAGATCATTCTTTCCCGCACTTGGCAGTTAGCCGTGGCCGATGAACCGCGTGATCCCGACAACCGCTGGCTCTCCCATGCGCACCGGCGGCGGCTCGATGCCGAGCAAATTCGAGACACTTTGCTGCATGTCAGCGGGGCTCTGGATCGCACTGTGGGTGGACCCAATATCCGGGGAGCCAATGCGGCCGCGTCTGACAGTGCTGAAGCCTCGGATGTGGAGTTTAGTTATCAATTCACCGATGTCCGTCGCAGTCTCTACACACCGGCGTTTCGCAACAATCGCCTCGAGCTGTTTGCCACCTTCGACTTCAGCGACAACAACACCAGTCAAGGTCAACGCCACAGCAGCACGGTCGCCCCTCAAGCGCTGTATTTCATGAATCACCCTTTTGTCATCGAGCAATCTGAACGCGCGGCCCAGCGGGTTTTGGCCACCCCTGGCAGCGATGATCAACGATTGCATCAGGCCTTTTTGCAGACACTCGGACGCATGCCTTACCCAGCCGAACTGGAGGCTTGCCAGAGCTTGCTGCAAAGCGCCAGCCCCCATCCCGCGGAAGCGTGGTCGATGGTCTATCAATCCCTCTTTGGCTCCGTGGATTTCCGTTATCTCGACTGAACAACGATCTCTTTCTCACCATGTCTTTCTCCTCCATCTCTCGTCGTCAATGGCTGCATCAAATGGGCTGTGGGTTCGGCAGCCTTGCCTTCGCTGGACTCGCCTCGCAGAGCCAAGCCAGCGCTTTGCAGACACTCCATCATCCGCCCAAGGCCAAACGGATCATCTTTCTTTTCATGGCGGGCGGAGTCAGCCAGGTGGACAGCTTTGACTGGAAACCCAAGCTCGTGAGCGATGATGGGCGCATGCTCGACTTCGCCGATGAACGCGCCATCAAACGCGGTGGCAAAGGTGCAAATCGACGGGTCATGAAACCTCTTTGGGAATTCCGTCAGCGGGGTGAAAGCGGGCTCTGGGCCTCGGATCTTTTTCCTCATCTCGCCCGGCACATGGATGACCTGTGCGTGATCCGCTCCATGCATACCGAAGGCGTGGCCCATGGCCCTGCGACTTTGTTCATGCAAACAGGTGCGGCGAACTTCGTCCGACCGTCCATGGGGTCTTGGCTGCTTTACGGCATGGGCAGTGAAAATGAAAACCTGCCTGGCTTCATCAGCATCGGTCCATCCCTGGGCAATGGCGGTCCGCGCAACTATGGCAGTGCTTTCTTACCCGCGATCCATCAGGGAACGGCGATCGGACGTGCAGGCATGTCAGCGCGTGATTTGACCTTTCGAAACATTCATCCAGGTCGCACACCTGAGGCCGCGCGCCGTCAGTTTGATCTCCAGCAGGCGCTGAATGCCGCACAACTCAGGCA
>JAIXVB010000716.1 GCA_027483245.1 Verrucomicrobiaceae bacterium
CAAAGCAGCACCGAGGTGGCCAGCCGACTTGAGGTGGGTTTCCTGCCCGAGAACCCCTATTTCTACAAGCATCTGAATGGTCTGGAGACGCTGCTTTTTTATGGCCGTCTGTGCAGCATGAGCGGACCTTCACTCAAAGATCGTGCGCGTGAAATGCTCGCGATCACAGGCCTGGAAGATGCCGCAGACCGGCGGGTTTCCGGCTATTCCAAAGGCATGCTTCAGCGCCTCGGACTTGCTCAGGCGCTCCTGCATCGTCCGCGCCTGATCGTGCTGGATGAACCGACCGCAGGAGTGGACCCCACGGGTTCGCGCAAAATTCGGGATCTCATCCTCGGGTTCAAAGACCAGGGGCTGACGGTCCTGGTCACCAGCCATCTGCTGGAGCAAATGCAGGAGGTCTGTGATCGAGTGGGCATCATGGCTCATGGCCGGATGATGCGTGAAGGGCGTGTGGAGGACTTGATCGCTGTGGAAAATGAAACGGAACTCGTGCTCTCCGATGCCTCTCCAGAGTTGCTCGCGCAGATCCGCACCTTGGTCGAGCAACAGGGGAATGGAGCCCAAATCCTCCGCAGTGGTCACCCGCGAACGACGCTGGAAAAGCTCTTTCTTGAAGCCACTGAGGACCGTTCGTGAGTCTGCCTTCTTCCCTCTTCGTTTTGATGTCGTCTCGCCCTGACGTTCGTTTTTAGTTTCCCCATCATGACCCATCGCTCCTTCTCTCCCGCTCGCATCTGGACCCTGGCCACGGCCACGGTGACCCAGCTCGTGCGCATGAAGATCCTGGCCTTTTTGTTGGTGTTCTGTGTGATCGTGGTGGCGGCGGGGTTTGCCTTTCCAGTGATGAATCCTGAGCAGCAACTGAAGCTACTCAAAGACGTGTCGTTTGGTGCCCTTCAGGTCTTCAGCATCGTCATCGGCATCGTCGCCACGGCCCTGCTCCTGCCGCGTGATTTGGAGGACCGCACGCTCTACACCATCCTGGCCAAACCGGTGCCGCGTTACGAATACCTGCTGGGGAAATTGCTCGGCGTGTTGCTTTTGATCGGCGCGGGTCTGGTGATCATGGACGCCGCATTCAGCGTCATCCTCTGGCTGCGCGAAAAACTCCTGCTCAGCCAAATGATCGCCGCGCTGAATGCTCAGCGGCCTGAAGACATTGCTCAACTCGAGGGCATCGTGGCCAAACAGGGACTGACCTGGAATCTGCATCTCGGCGTGTTGGCGATCTTTCTCAAAGCCTCGGTGGTCTCAGCCTTGGCGCTGATGATTTCCTGTCTGGCCAGCAGCACGCTCTTCACCGTCGTGATCACCTTTTGCATCGTCATCATCGGGCATGGTCAGGGACTGCTGCGAGAGTATTTCCTTCAGGGGAAAATGACCGCAGTCTTGGAACAAAGTTTGTCGGCTCTGCTGGCGATTTTGACGCCGGATCTGGGTGTGTTTGATGTGGTGGAAAATGTGATTCAGGGAGAGGTCGTCACCTGGGCGGCCACTCAGGTCATGCTGGGCACCGCTGCCATGTATCTGGTTGGTTATTGCGTGGTCTCTCACCTGCTGTTTGTGGAGAAAGAGCTCTGATGAAACGGAAACTGCAAGCCATCGCCGTGCTGCTGCTCTTTGGGCTGATCAAACTGCCGGTGGAAGAAGCGGCGACTCGCCAGCTGCGCGCTGCCCGTCTGCTCAGTCCGCCTCTCGACCTCAGCGTGCGTGAAAACATCGGGCAAATGAGTTTCGCTGCGGCTCTGGGAGGGCTGAGATCCTTGATTGCCAGCATCACTTACCTGCAAGCTTATCAGGCCTGGGAAAACATCGATTGGGCAAAGGTGGACAGCTTGTTTCAACTCACCACCACCCTGCAACCTCGTTACGCGAACTACTGGGATGAGGCCGCCTGGCAGATGGCCTACAATGCCGCCTCGAGTTACCTCAACAATCAGGAACTGAATTCAGCGGTTCGAGGGAAGCTCTACCACGATCACATCGATCGCGGCATCGCCATCCTACGCGATGGCCTGCGCGTGCTGCCCGATGAACCGCGTCTGTGGAATGGCTTGGCTGAAATCTACGAGCGCCGCCAGATCGATCCCCGCAAGTCGGCCGAGTGTTATTTGCAGCTCCTGCGGGTGACCAAAAACCCGCGCTACGGTCGATTTGCAGCCTACCAACTCGCCCTGACCAGTGACCCGGCTCAATGGCAGCGTGCCTATGATTTGCTGAAGAGTGCCTACGATCAGAAACAACGCCTGCCGACACTGATCAACACGCTCAAGTCGCTGGAAGAGCGCCTGGAAATCCCAGCGAATCAAAGGATCCCAGACGCCCTGGTGCCAATCGGCCAAAATCAAAATCAGGCCGGGCCTCTGCGTTGAGACTTACTTGGGGGCACTGGTCGTGCGAGCATCGGCTCCCATCGCTGTGCGATCCTTGGGGACTCCATTGGAGGCCCAATCAAAGACCTTTTTACCTTCATGACTGAAGCTGATGGCCATGCCGACCAGTGAATCCTTTTGCCGTGTGCGTCCGCCATCCGTCCAGTAGAACCCGCCATTCAATTGATTCGTCATCAACTTAATCTCCGTGGTTGGAACGGTCACTTCCTCGTAGTTTTTGATCAAGGGAATGGTCGTTGATCCCATGACTTTTCGCAGAGTGGTCTCTTTCTCGCCACGCTGAATTTCATCGTAATAGACCTCGTAATCTAGCTTCACATTTTCAAGGCTCTGACCAGAGCGATTGACAATCTTCATTTTGCAGACCCAGAAGTCAGTCTTCTGGGTTTCAAAGCTGTTGCTGGCCCGGCTATTTCGAGAGATCAGCGGCGACTCCTTGGTCACGGAATCCACCTTCTCCTTCGTGTAACTCGCGGTGAAGCTGTATTTGATCGCTGCCGGGTTCGCCTTTCTCCATTCGGCGATGTAAGCCTGATCAGCGGGTCCGAATTTTTGAATGGGGGCTGTCACGGATTGCCCCGTTGCGAGCTTCAGCGTGACCATGTCGGGGGTCGCCGATTCGACCTGCGCTTTCAGGGTGCGCCCGTCAGGACTTGTAAAGGTCCGTGGTTCTGCCCAGGAGAGCAGGGGGATCATTAGGCTGATGGCTACAAACGAGAAACGACTCGGATTGGCTAGGTTGAATGTCTTCATGGCACTCACTTCTATTACCCATTTTCCTAGCCGGTCGTTACACTCAAAAAATGGAAATCTCGGCTTCATCCCCGCACGCCCCGTAGCATAGGCTTTCCAGCCTGTGTTTCCAAAACCACGACTCCACCTCCGTCCCAACTCGCGCGTGCGCAGACAGGTTTTTGCGTCATTTTGAACTCCCCATGCTCGTCGCCGACTCTCACGTCTCCTCACCCCCAGCTCCATGCTGGCCGCGTGAACTTTGGCGTGTGCGACAGCAGGAGCATCTCAGTCGCGTGGCCGAGCAGGCCGATGCGTTTGTGGATCGTCGCAGCCGTGGCTGGAAACACCCGGTTCACGATTTCCTGTTCACTTATTACTCCTTTTCGCCCGCGAAGCTCAAGGAGTGGATCCCGCCGCTCGGGGTGAGTCTGGAGCTGACCGAAGAGGATCTGATCGAGATGCCCTGGTTCTCAAGATCGCATTTTGTGCGCGAAGGGCAGGTCCTCCGTCATCAGGGCGAGGTGCCTGCTCACAAGCGTGATTTGGCGCGCTGGGTGGCCTCGCTCTGTCGTCAGGTGCTGGATCGCGCTCCGCGTTTTCGCTGCTTCGGCCTGCATGAGTGGGCCATGGTTTATCGGCAATCGCGCGAGCAGGTGCGGCATCAGGGTTACGAGCTGCGCATGGCCCCGGAGGCGATGGCGCATTTCATCGAGTCGCAAACCATCGGTTGCTCACACTACGATGCGTTTCGTTTTTTCACGCCTGAAGCGCGGCCGATGAATGTGCTGCAGCCAGTTCTCGAAACACGCCTCGAGATGGAGCAGGGGGCCTGCCTGCATGCCAACATGGACCTCTACAAATGGGCGACCAAGCTCTGGCCCTGGATCGGTTCTGAACTCATTGGGGAATGTTTCGCTCTGGCCCATGCAGGACGTGATCTCGATATGCGTGCCAGTCCCTATGACCTGCGTCATCTAGGGTATGAACCGCTTTGCATCGAGACAGCGGAAGGACGTGTGCAATACGAACAGGAGCAGCGCGCGCTGGCGGAACGCGCGGTGCCGGTGAGGGAACGTTTGCTGGCGATGGCGGAGTTGCTGAGCCGTTAGCGGGCTTTACGGAGCCACGGGACCCAGGCTCATCAAATAGGCCAGCAGATGCACGACTTGCTCTTCACCCAGGGCGGTTAGCAGGCCTTCGGGCATCAGGCTCATGGGCAACTGCTGCTGCTCTGTGATCTGGCTGCGCTCGATGGTCAGCCTTTCCGCTGGCGTCTGCACGGTGATGACACGGTCTGTTTGTTCGGGGATGACGCCGGTGAGCGTGCGGCCATCCTTGAGCTTGAAGACGGTCATGCGGTAGTCGGCAGGAACGATGGCGCTTGGGTCCAGGATGTTTTCCAGCAGGTAGGTCAGCTTGTGCCGGTCACCCCCAGTGAGGTCCGGGCCGATCATGCCGCCTTCCCCATAGAGTTTGTGACACGCTGCGCAGGCGGCCATGAACATCGCCTTGCCCTTCACCGCTTCGCCTTTGGCCAGTCGGGCCGGCGTGAGCACTTCGGTCCACTTCGCCATCTCTGCTTTTTTGGCCTCCGGTGTGTCGCGCAGTTCGCCCCAGACCTCGGTGAGCTTGGTGGTGAGATCTGCCTCATTCAGACTGCGGATGGCACGCGCTTGATAAGGGGTGATGAGAGCGAGCGGTACCTTGCCAGCTTTCACCGCATCCAGCAGGGCATGAGCAAAGGCAGGACGCGAGGTGAGGGTTGCCACCGTGGCGGCTTGTTGCTCTTCACTGCGCACCGGCCAGGGGGAAAGCAGCGCCTTGGGGATGCTCGGGTCATCGTAGGCGGCCAAAGCACTGCGCGCGACCGTGCCGAGGACCTTGTCATTGATCAGGCCACGAATGACTTTGAAAAGCTCGGGGCTGGTGCTGCGGGTCAGACTGGCAAAGGCGTTGCGACGTGCATTGGCATCGGCTTCGGCGTCTTTGACGATGGCGATCAACTCCTCCGTGGCGCGTCCACTGCCGAAGATGAGAGATAGGTTTTGCAGGTTCGTCGCATGGGCTTTAGCCCGTTCTGGGTTCTGAGAATCCTGATTCCCCACCGTCCCTACTGAAGCCTGAACAACGAACTCATCCCAACCCTTCGGTTTCTTCGCCGAACTGAAGCCATTCAACCCTGCGGCCAGGCCGGCCAGGATGTCTTGGGTAAGAGACCACGATTGCGAATCGCCGCGACGCATCAATGCCACCAGTGCATCGACCGCCGCGGGGCTCTTCTCGATGTCCTCGGCGATGCGACGTGCCACCAGTCGGCGCACGGTGGGAATCTTCGCACTCGCGATGAGCTCCACGCCCTTCATCGGGTCCGCCGC
>JAIXVB010000628.1 GCA_027483245.1 Verrucomicrobiaceae bacterium
GTCGATGATCTGCGCTTTGAAGTCACTGCTGTAACGTTTTCGGAGAGTTGTTTTCATGCTGCTTATTCCCTTATCTCCTGGTCCAACATTCTAGCGCACCTCATTCTAGCGCACCTCACAGAGCGGGGCAGGGGGTTGGAGTGATGGGCCAGCGTGGAGGACAAAACAGAGGAGAAAATTCCACCCTCTTCTTTCCCCAAACCCCCACCCGACATATCAAAGAAAATGAAACTTTTTCAGCCCACCCCTTCGTCGCCCGAGATTTCGAACTCGTGTCCTCCCCCGTAGAACGAGTTTTCCAACTCGTTTCTCCGACCCCTCCACGAACTGGAAAGTTCGTTCGACGTTGTTTGGCATTCCTGCGTGGTGACATTTGTTTTCCCCGGTGAGTCTGGCTAAGTGCGTCTCAACTAACAGTTCCGCCCCAGCGCGGCAGCGTTTTGGAGTGCTCCAGACCTCTGGAGCTTTCAGGGGCCGAGAGACACTCAAAGGCGCGAAACGTTGAGGGAATCCCATACACAATCTGCTTTTAAAGGTGACACGAGAAAAACTATTCTTATCACGTGCTTGCCAGCCCCACTAAGAGCCGCTTGGATGTGAAATGCACTCGCGCAGGCTCATCAACTTTTCCTCAATGCTCTCTTGGGAGTTTTGGGAAAGCTTGAGTGTTTTCTGCGATTCAGTCGGCCGTTCTCCTGATGAACACTGGACATTCCGAGGCCGAAATGAGGAGGAGTTTACCCGGGTGATGAGTGGGAACCGACTCATCAAAGAAGCCCGCCGCGCCGCCGCCACCTCGCTGACTTTGGAAGACAAGCTTGCCAGCCAAAAGCAGATCAAGAACGTTGAAGCGCTGCGCAATGAGAAGCGCCGCTCCCTCTTTGAAGCCCAGGACGCCATCGACCAGCAACGCGAGGACTTGATCGGGACGATTGAGGGGAAGCTGACTCAAATCCTGAATGCCATGCCGCTCTTTACGATCAGGTTCAACCTTCAATAATCAGAATCCACTATGCATCTTGAATCCGACATTAAAGAAGCCCTCCTGAAACGGCTCAAGCATGACAGCCTGTTGAACCAGGAATCAGCCGAGGCTGTAATCGCGGCATTGGAAAAAAACTCTCCGGTGAACTGGAACGTCATTCTGAACAAAGAGATCAAAGCCAACCAAGATCATGAAACTCAGAATTGAAGCATTCAGAGGGGTGAACACACCCGTCGAACTGACCATCAATCCCAAGCGTGCTCTGACAGTCATCTATGGTGAGAATGGTTCGGGAAAAACGACTATCTCAGATGCACTGGAGTTTGTATTCCATGGGCTGCCTGGCTCGCTTGATGAAAAGTCGCTCGATGGAAAAACAAAATTGCCCGCTCTCGTCCACGCCGCACGCCAGTCTAAAGACCTGAAGGTGTCTTGGATCGAGGGCAACTCCGAGCGGATCGCAAAGCTCAGTGGAGGAAAGGCCGCCATGTCGGGCACAGCGCCCACGACAAAACTGCGGACTCTAAGGCGAAACCTGATCACCAGCCTCATCGAGGAAACCCCGGCGAACCGCTTCCAACGCATCCGCAACTTCGTGGAACTGCCTTCTCTAGAGCGGGAAGAGCAAAGCCTGACAGAATTCATCAAGCAACACAAAGACAGTCTCAAGTCACAAGAAACGATTATCTTTGCCAGAGGGGAAGAATTGGCCTCTCTTCATGCGGACGTGTTTGCCGATGCAGTCAAGAAGCCATCTGTGGATTCCTGGGCCAAAGAAGTTGTCGGCACAAGCGATGACTCCACCGCCGAATCCATCGAGGTCATCAAGGATATTGATCACCACATCGCTAGTCTTCGAAACGATTTCAAGTCGCTCGATTTGGCCTACTCGGAGGAGCGTGGAGCGGTGAACAAAGTTGCAGAGGAAGAGCAAAGACTGAAAACGCTCTCGGCTCAGCAGGTGAACCAGATGGCAGGCGCGATTGATCTGCTGGAAGAGGCTTCTAAATTCCTCGCCTCGCAGTCCGTTGATCACTGCCCTATCTGCGATACCCCGCAGACACCAGATGATTTGAAAGAGGCTGTCTCAACCAAGCTTCTCGAACTCAAGGAAGTCTCTGCGCAGAATGCATGTCTCAACGCAGCAAGAAAGATGCTGAGTCAAAAGCAGTCGAGTCTTGAAGTCCTGCAGGGCCGGTATTTTGATCATATTAGCCTGCTTTGTGGTGCCCACGAGGCAGCAGTCGAGACGCGGGGAGATGCTGTGCCTATTCTGCCGTCGTTCCTTACTTCGCCAGCATCTGCAAAGGATCTCACGCATGATTGGTTCAACGACTTCAAGAAGACCGCTTCCGAACTAAAGCCCCTAGGCGATTGGGCGGCAACAGACCTGACCAAGCTTCAAAAAAATCAGTCTCTCAAAGCGCGGCTCAAAAACCTGCTCAACGAGCGCACGAAAGCAAAGAAGGACCATCAGGAATTGAGCCAGCTTACAAGCAAGGCCGAAGCCATTCTTGAAGTCTTTCGCTCAGAGCGCACCCGTCATGCTGATTCAGCACTGGGAGCGATCTCAGGCGATTTTGCCCGCCTCTACAAAGCCGTTCATCCAGGCGAGAAGATCGAGAAAATCCGGCTGTATCTGCATCCAGATCGCAAAGGCTCCGCAATGCTCAGCGGCGAGCTTCATGGCAAAGACGAAGCATCGCCTGTCGCGTATCTCAGTGAATCGCATCTCGACACCCTCGGACTCTGCTTGTTTTTGGCCTTGGAAAAAAGGAGCCAGCCAGAGGAAACACTGCTCTTCCTGGACGATGCCATAGCCTCCGTCGATGAAGCGCACATGGAGCGACTCTATGAAACGATCGTGGAAGAGGCGAAGCACTTCAAACAAGTTTTGATCACCAGCCACTACCAGCCGCTCCGTTACAAATTCAAGTGGGGGCAGCTCACCAAGCAAAACATAGAGTTTGTCGAATTGGGCGATTGGTCACTGGATGAAGGCATCTGCTTCAACAAAGGCTGCGAATCACAGATCGAACTGCTCAAGAAGAGACTGAAGGAACGTGACGACCCCCAGGGCATTGCCGCCAAATCGGGCGTCATTCTCGAATACCTATTTGATTTCATCACAGGCATCTACCGTTGCAAGCTACCGCGGCTGGTCGGAGGCGGGCAAGGATGGACACTTCACGAATACAAAGAAGCATTGGAGGGCAACAAGAAGCTGTTTGCTGCGCTAAAGGCTGAGCACCTCGATGAGAAGGGTGCCATTACCAAAGAGATACTCTTGAAACCTCTCATTGAAGACCTCTTTACTCAGTTCGCGATGCGGAACATCGTGGGTGCACACTTCAATACGCTAGCATCACATTTCAATTCAATTGCTGAGGCTGTTCGTCTGGGAGAGTCGGTGATCGCTATTGTGGATGCTCTTTGCGACTCCGACCACCAGCTACCAGAAAGCAACAAGAGTGGAAGTTTTTGGGCAAATCGTGGAGAGATCAAAACCCGACGTCTTCATCCTTTGATAGCTCCCCAATAGCTACTTCTCAACCACATGACTATCCAACCTCCACCCCGAATTGCTCACGCGCTCTCCTACCGAAAGCACGCCATTGAAGAGGCTATCTCAACAGCCGTCGATCTATCTTTCAAAGCGGCGGAGGTGGGAACACAGAGTTCACCCGAGGAACCCGACTTCATCGCTTATTTTTATTTAGATGGCCTTCAACGACTGGAAACCAGTCTAAATCAGCTCATGGAGGGCCATCAGGTCAAAGTAACCTTGAGCGGTATCTTTTGCCATCAAACCCCCAAGGTGCTGCCCGAGCGATCCGGGCAGCCGAAGTCTCGATCCTGTGAACTTGGCGATTTGTTGCTAGCGACCCTCTACACGCCTAAAACAAAAGATTATCCAAGCTCTCATAAGCCATCTCCGATACCGAGCGAGCAGGGTGGCCCCTTGTCGCGTGCCATTGACACGTTTCTCGGTCGTGATTCAAAGATGGAGCTGGTGTCCGAAGCCCCATTGCCGCAAACACCAATTCATGGATCTGCGATAGGTTCTGCCGTTTTGCTTCAGTCAAAGATGTATGCTCCCACGCCTGACAGCGGGGACCCCCAGTGGCAGCTATACGCTGTGAGTGACTCCTTCCATTACAAGTCACCAAAATCACTGGCACCGCAAAAACGTTATCTCCAAGATGCAAGTGCAGCTCTTTGGTATTGGAGCCTGCTGCGGGGAAATGAGAATTACCGCTATGATAGCGACATGCGTTGGTCAACGAAGGCTTTCCACGCTCGGTCCGCATCCCGACGAACAGACCAAAAGGTCGAAGTTTCTTTTTCTAACCTTCTTTGGAACCTCTTCGCAGGTGTCTATGGTGAGCCTTTTTTTCGCTCCGATTCTCTAGTCAACGGGGACCTAGGATGGAGCAAGATCGTGAATGACCTCATCGGCGTTACTGCTGAACAAGCCCTGAATCGGAAGAATGCGAACATTGTGCGCACACATCCCAACGCTTTGCGGGGCTCGGAGGCGCTTCGTGCTATCAATGGCCGCAGTTACACTGAACCCAGTTTTCTAGTGCGTGCTTCGCTAGGGGATGCTTTGGCTCATTTTGGCGGAGAGCTAGAGAACCTCGGACGAAAGCTTGAAATCAAGAGCGCGGATTCTCTCCAGACCGCCTTCGTAGCACCCGAAAGCGAG
Organism: Verrucomicrobiaceae bacterium; assembly: GCA_027483245.1. GTDB lineage: Bacteria > Verrucomicrobiota > Verrucomicrobiia > Verrucomicrobiales > Verrucomicrobiaceae > Prosthecobacter. Next base: position 4,695 of record JAIXVB010000628.1, read on the forward strand.
CTTGGCAAAGGAGGGGGGGATGGAGAGCCACCCCGTCTCGGGCGCATCGGCAACGAGGATGATGACAGCAAAGGGGACGGCATGAGTTTCATCATTGCCAACTGGCAGGAACTGTAGCCCTTGATGAAGAACTGATGTCCAAAAAAACCAAACTCGAACTCACCTGGATTGGCAAGGAGCACCGGCCTCGGTTGGAGCCGCGCATCTTGCTGGAGGAGGCGGACAAGTCGTATCATGCGGCGCACCGGATCTCCGACCTGGACCTCTTCGACAACCGCCTCATCCACGGGGACAACCTCCTCGGCCTCCCCGTGGAAGACAAGCTCGCCAGTCAAAAGCAGATCAAGAAGGTCGAAGCACAGCGCAACGACAAGCGCCGCTCCCTCTTTGATGCCCAGGACGCCATTGATCAGCAGCGCGAGGACTTGATCGGGGCCATTGAGGGAAAGCTCCAGCAGGGAACCGCCTTGAAGCACTTGTTGAGTGTGCGATGAAATCTAAAGTAACCCTTTCCATAGTCTTCCTGCATCATGAGTTCTTTCCCCAGCCATCGCCTCGAAGAGATGACCCTTGTTGGGTATAAATCCATTCGCGAACTGAAGGCGTTCAAGATGTCCAGAGGCTTGAATGTCCTCATTGGAGCCAATGGTTCCGGCAAGACCAACTTCATTCGTTTCTTCGAGATGCTTGGGCACATGTTCGATGCCAATAAAGGGCTTCAAAACTATGTGGCTGGTCGGGGCAGGGCCGACGCTTTCTTATTCAGGGGTATGAAGACAACGCCTGAACTCAACGCTCATCTGAAGTTTGGCCGCAACGAATACAAGTTCACCCTCAAGGCAGCGGATGATCGCTCTCTCTTCTTTTCACAGGAATCGGCACCATTTAAAGGTCCTCTTTATGGCGCTGTTGAAAACGATCAGGGCAGCGGCCATCTGGAGAGCCACATCGCAAAGTTCCCTTCCACTGGTGCAAAGCAATGGGTCGTCGATACCATCCGTGACTGGCGCGTTTACCACTTCCACGACACCTCCCCATCCGCACCCGTGATGGGCCTCTGCAACATGGTGGACAACGATGTCTTGCATGGAAACGCGGCGAACCTAGCGGCCTTTCTCCTGAAGATGGCAAGCACGGCGGAAACCAGACCTCACTTCCTGCGCATAACCGAAACAGTCCGGCAGGTAGCGCCTTTCTTTGGCGAGTTCGTCTTGAAGGAAGTCATCCCTGGCCAGACGCAGCTTTTATGGAAGGACCGGTTCTCCGACCTTCTCTATTACCCCTACCAGTTGTCAGACGGAACGCTGCGCTACATCTGCCTCGCCACCTTGCTGCTCCAGCCAAACCCACCTTCCACCATCATCATTGATGAACCAGAGCTTGGGCTCCATCCCTATGCCATCAAGCTGCTCGCCAGCCTGCTCCACGAGGCCGCCGAGAACGCACAGATCATTGTCTCCACACAGGCTTCTTTGCTGCTAGACGAACTCACTCCCGAGCAGGTGATCGTCGTGAACCAGCGCAATGGTGAGTCCATCCTTGAGCGGCAAGACCCCGACAAGCTCGCGGACTGGTTGAAGGAATATACCCTTGGCCAGCTTTGGGAAAAGAACGAGTTGGGAGGGCTGCCTTGATGAACTGGCTCCGGCTTTACATTACCGTGGAGGGGCAGGCTGAGAAGGCCTTCGCTGATCAGGCGCTGACGCCCCACCTTGCGAACTACAACATTGAGGTGAAGCCCCGTGTCGTCTTGACCAATAGAAAGCTCGGCAAACGCGGCGGCATTCTCGACTTCGCCAAGATCGAGGGCGATCTCACCCGCCTCATGCATCAGGATCGCCATCCCGAGGCACGCTTCACCACCATGATTGATTTCTATGCCCTGCCTCCCGAGTTTCCGGGCTGGACAGAGGCCCGGAAGAAGGCTTTACCGAATGACCGAGTGGCCGTTCTCGAAGCTTCGCTTCAAAATCGGTTTGGTGATAGCCGCTTTCATCCCTACATCCAGCTTCACGAGTTTGAGGCCCTCCTATATTGTGATCTGAGCGAACTCAAGTGCAGGCTCACCCATGCGGAGCAGGGCATCGCCGCCCTTCAGCAGGAGGTTGCCCATCTGGCACCTGAGGACATCAACGAGGGCGCACACACCGCTCCTAGCAAACGCATCATCAACCATCTGCCGGTCTATGAACGCAGCAAGGTCCGCGTCGGAGCGCCAGCTGCTGCTGCCATCGGCTTGCCCGCCTTGCGGGCCAAATGCCCGCATTTCCACGACTGGGTCAGCCGTCTGGAGCGCCTGGCCTTCTCTCCTCTGTGATCCTCGGTGCCCTCTGTGGTTAAAACTTTTCTGATGTCCAAAAAACCAAACTCGAACTCACCTGGATCGGCAAGGAGCACAGGCCGAAGCTGGAGCCGCGCATCTTGCTGGAGGAGGCGGAAAAGTCGCATCATGCGGCGCATCGGGACCTCTTCGACAACCGCCTCCCACGGGGACAACCTCCTCGCCCTCAAGGCCCTGGAGCAGGAATTCGTCGGCCAAGTGAAGTGCATCTTCATTGATCCCCATTACAACACCGGCAGCGCCTTCGAGCACTACGATGATGGCATCGAGCATTCATTGTGGCTGTCGTTAATGCGGGAGCGGCTGGTTAAGTGACCATTGAATTCAAAGTCTGAGTTGGTTCAATTCTGATCTTGGAAATGTGGGAGAAAACGTGTTTTGAACGAGGGTTCAGAGAAGACGGACTAAAGTCCGAACTACGAACGAAGAAGGCTCGCGCCCCAAGGAGGGACGGCATCATGGCGAGAGGTAAAAGAGAATAGGGTCAGAGGCTCTGAAGTTTGGAGTGCTGGCATCTTTTTCTTCTTCCTCCTCCTCGATTCACTTGTGTGGAAGGATCTCCCGGGTCGGTGGCTCGGCAATCCGCATGCTTTGAATCCTGGACCCCAGGCTGAAGGCTAATGATGCGGCAAGCGTGGAACTTTCCGCGAGTTGGAAGTCCGCGTTCCAAAAACAAAAACCGCATGGCTCGCTTCTTGGATCCATGCGGTTGGGGAAGGGATGTCAGGTCAGGTCAACGGTCTCTGTCCAGAATACTGATCACCGATCACTGAATACTGAACACTGACAACCGAACACCGATCACTGCCATCAATGCGCGGTCGCTTTTTCAGCGCCCAAGCCGGTGTGGGCGCGGACGGTGAGTTCGGCAAACTTGGCTTCGGCTTCGGGATCGCGGGGGGTGAGGAGGGTGGCGAGATAACCGGCCAGGAAACCGAGGGGGATGCTGACGATGCCGGGGTTTTCCAGCGGGAAGATGGCGCCTGCTTTGCCAAACACGCCGTTCGGGCTCAGCAAGATGAGGATGATGGAAGATGCCAAGCCGGTGGCCAAGCTGGCGACGGCACCGGAGGTGTTGAAGCGCTTCCAGAAGACACTGAAGATGATGACGGGCAGATTCGCACTGGCGGCGACGGCAAAGGCGAGTCCGACGAGGAAGGCGGCATTGACGCTGGGGCCGAGGAAGATGGCGAGTCCGATGCTGACGGCTCCGACCACAAAGGCGGTGATGCGGGCGACTTTCACTTCTTGGCCAGGGCGGTTTTCTTTGCCGGCGTGCAGCACGTTCGAATAGAAATCATGCGCGAAGGAGGCGGAGGCGCTCATGGTGAGACCGGCGACGACGGCGAGGATGGTGGCGAAGGCGACGGCGCTGATGAAGGCAAAGAACAGTTCACCGCCCAGGGCCTTGGCAAGGAAGGGGGCGACCATGTTGGGATTCGGTTTGCCATCGACGGTGATGAGGCCTTTTTCCAAGATCGTGGCGGCACCAAAACCAAAGAAGGTGGTCATGATGTAGAACAGACCAATGATGGCCATGGCCCAGACGACGCTGGAGCGCGCGGTTTTGGCATCCGGCACGGTGTAGAAGCGCACGAGGATGTGCGGCAGGCCGGCGGTTCCGAGCACGAGGCCGAGTCCGAGGGACACAAGATCCAGCGGGCCCCAAGGACCGGCAACGGCGACGCCAAACTTGAGTCCGGGCTCGAGCAGGTTTTTGGGTTCGGCACTGCCTGCGTAATCGGCTTTCGAGACGGCGTTGAAGAAATTGGTGAAGCTGAAGTCGTGGAACTGCAGGACGAGGTAACTGAGCAAGATCGCTCCGGCCATGAGCAGAAGGGCCTTGATGATCTGCACCCAGGTGGTGGCGAGCATGCCGCCAAACACCACGTAAACGAGCATGAGGATGCCGACACCGATGACGGCAGGAGCGAAATCGACTCCGATCAATCCCTTGATGATGCCACCGGCACCGACCATCTGGGCGATCATGTAAAAGGTGGAAACGGTCAGGGTGCTGAGCGAGGCCATGGCACGCACGGGGCGAGGTTTCAACCGATAGGCCAGGAGGTCTGCCATGGTGTATTTGCCCGCATTTCTCAAAGGCTCCGCAACGACGAGAAGCACGGTGATGTAAGCGACGAGGAAGCCGACGGAATACATGAAACCATCGTAACCGGAAAAGCAGATCATGCCCGAGATGCCGAGAAACGAGGCGGCACTCATGTAATCTCCCGCCACGGCGAGGCCGTTTTGCCAGCCGGTGATGTTACGCCCTGCGGCAAAGTAGGCACTGGCGCCGGTGTTGCGCTTGGCGGCCCAGAAGGTGATGAGCAACGTGAAGGCCACGAAGCCCAGGAACATGATGAGGGAGATGGACATAGAGGGAGAGAGGACGAAAAACGAAAGGAGGAAGAA
>JAIXVB010000523.1 GCA_027483245.1 Verrucomicrobiaceae bacterium
CAGGAATCATGCCCGACACCGGGATAGATCGTCAGCTTGGCCGGACTGCCCACCTTTTGCAGAGCGCCATGCATCCGAGTGGAGAAGTCCACCGACACCGCCGTGTCTTTATCACCATGAAAGATCCAGCAAGGCAGGTCCTTGATGCGTGCGGCCATGACAAATCCGACGCCTGCCCCACCGCAAATGGGCGCGATGGCTGCATAGGTCTCTGGATAAGCCAGGGCCGTGTCCCAAGTGCCAAAACCACCCATGCTGATGCCGGTCAGATAAATGCGTGACGTGTCCACGCGCTGGGTGCGCACGATCTCATCTGTCAGGGCTTTGACCCCGTGTTCATTCCAGATGTTGTTCAGAGGCACCTGTGGCGACACCACGATGGCTTCGAATTTCTTTCCTGCCGCGATCAGCTTCGGCGGGCCGTGTTTCTTCAGCAGTTCGAGATTGGCCCCGCGCTCCCCTGCCCCGTGAAGGAAAATCACGAGCGGCCACTTCTTGTCAGTGTCCTTTTCATAGCCGTCAGGCAGGCTGAGCAAATAGTCATACTGAACCTTCAGACTGACCTCGCCTGAAAAAGAGCGGCTGACCTGCTCTCCGGCCACAGCCATCGACGACAAGAAACTCAGAGACATCAAAACCGGCAAAAGGCGCGTGAAAAGCATCCCCAACCAACGCGAAATCTGACTCGGTCTTGCGCTGCGAATCCGCGCTTAAACCAACTCCAATCGACGCACCTGAAGTTCGTCCAAAGCCGCGAGGATCAGCTCACGATCCATTTCATGAACCTCGAGTTTTTGCCCCACTTTGGGCACCAGAGTCACCGTGAGTTCACCCCCGAGATGCTCGCGAAATTCTTCCAAGCCTTCCAGGATCACTGGCTCGCCAGTCTTGCCTTCGGCCAAAAGCTCCGAGTGATAGGTCTCAAATCCAATGGCTTCAATGAGGCGCAACACACGCTCAGCAGTGGCGGCATCGAGAATGCCCTTTTTCACCGAATAAACGAGGTCCACGGCCATGCCGATGGCCACGGCTTCTCCATGCGTGACTTGGAAATGGGTGATTTGCTCCAGCTTATGCGCTGCCCAATGACCGAAATCCAGCGGCCGCGCACTGCCGAGTTCAAAGGGATCTCCTCCGGTGGCGATGTGCTCCACGTGCAGTTCCGCACTGCGCTGCACCACACGCTCCAGCGCAGGTTGTTCAAGACGGGCCAGAGCAGAGGCCATGCGCTCGATCTCTTCAAAAAAGGCACGATCACGAATCAACGCGACCTTGATCGCCTCAATGATGCCGTTGCGACGTCCGCGCTCTGGCAGGCTCTCGAGAAAGGCGAAGTCATTCACCACTGCGTAGGGCACAGCAAAGCTGCCGACCCAGTTCTTTTTGCCAAAAAAGTTCACGCCATTTTTCACGCCGACACCGCCATCGCCTTGACTCAGGGTCGTGGTGGGGAACCGCACGTGGCGGATGCCCCGATGCGCCGTGGAGGCGGCAAAACACACCAAATCCAGCGCGGCACCGCCACCGATCACGAACACGTAACTGTGCCGGTCTAGACTCGCCTCATTGATCGCCTGCCAGCACTGCTGCACGAGTGAAAAGTCATTTTTACAAGGCTCTCCCCCGGGAAGCACCACAGGCTCACCCGCCAGATCCAGGACCTCGGCGTGTGCTCTTGCATAGGCGCGGATGGAATCGAGCAATTCAGGGTTCGCTGCCACCACATGGTCATCGGCAAAAATGAGGACACGCGGAACCTTGTTGGGATGATCAATCAGCAAAAGGTCACGAATTGTCGTGTTTGCAGGGGTGAACACATCGCGTGTGAAAAGGATGCGATGTGCGTATTCGAGCCTGATTTTCTTCTCCAACATGGGTGGTTTGTCTCTCTCCCCTCTACGCTAGGTTCGTTTAGAGGAAAATGTAAACGAGAAATCCAAGACGTTCCTTCAATCACCTGAGACCCAAAAAGTGGAAAACAGGGGCACCGACTCACTTTAAGTCGCCGCAATCCAGCGCTGCCAGAGCCGAAGAAAGGGCGCGATCAGCACAAAAACACAGGCCAACTGAAGCGAGACCTGCATCACCGCCAGCGCATCGACCACCGCAATCCCCGCCAGTAAAATCCCCACCGCGCGACCAATCGCCGGTCCGCCCTGACGCATGACCCGCATGGCATGGAGCACCATGCCGATGAACAGCAGGATGAAAACCAGCGGTGCCAGAGGTGTCAGATCACCCAGCAGCGGGATCAGTCGCCAGTTGGCCTGTGTGAGCCAAAAATAAACGGCCACCAGCGCCGGAGTCCCCAGCAGGAGCCTGGCAAACCCAACGCGCAGGGGCGAGACGATGGCTCCTCTGGCCTCCATTCGCGCCACCATGGTCAGCCCAACGATGTAGGCCCCCAAGGACAAGGCAAAAATCGCCACCCAATCCTTCAGTCCGCCGAGGTGACCGAGCTCCGAATCCAAAATCACCGAACCGGCCATCGCATAGAGCAGCACTCGGCAGGTCCCCATGACCCACACGGCACCGGGCCAGGGCTTGTGATAGAGATCATAAAACAAAATCGCCCCGACCAAGCCTACCGTGATCCAGGCACTGGCCCCTGCGACACTCACCGCCACTCCGGCTCCGGTCATCATCATGACCAGCCCCACCGCCCACGCTAGACCTGCTGTCACACGTCCACTGGGAATCGGTCGTTCCTTTTTGTGTTCCTGATCATGCCTGGCATCCGCCGCATCATTGAGGATCATGCCGCCCGTGTAGAGCAGTGACCCCGCCAGCAGCAGCCAGCCCAGCCGCGCATCGACCCACGGACCACCCGCGAGCAGCCATGCCGCCGTGACATTGGTCCACACCGTCGGCAGGTTCGAGATGCGTGCGAGTTCGAGCCAAGGTCGGAGCATGACCGTGTGAGTGACTCAGGCAGCCCCGGGTTTCAGCCAGTAAAGCACGCTCATGCGCACCGCGATGCCGTTTTCCACCTGCTGATTGATCAGGCTCTTCTCGTAGTTCATGCCCGTGTCCGTGATCTCCACGCCACGATTCACCGGACCGGGATGCATCAGATAAAGGCCGCGCTCACGCAGGATCTGCACGCGTGCATCGGTGAGTCCATAGTTGCGATGATATTCCGCAGCGGTGGGGAAAAAAGGTTCATCCAATCGCTCGCTCTGCACCCGGAGGAGATAAACCACATCCGGTTTCCAATCGAGGGCATCCGTCCAGTTGCCAAACAGCTTCACTTCCTGCGGCGTCTCGCGCGGCATCATGGAGCCAGGAGCCAGGTAGGCCACGTTCATGCCCAAACGACGGAAAATCAGACTCGTGCTGCGCGCCACTCGACTGTGCTGAATGTCACCGACGATCAACGCTCGTGCTCCGCGCAGGTCCTTGAACTTTTCTCTCAGCGTGAACGCATCCAACAGCGCCTGAGTTGGGTGCGCATGCCAGCCATCTCCGGCATTGATCACACTGGCGCGTGTGTTTTTGGCGATCAAACTCGGGGTGCCCGACTGCTTGTGTCGCACCACGATGTAGTCCACGCGCATCGACTCCAGAGTCTCCACCGTGTCCAGCACCGACTCCCCTTTGACGACGCTGGAGGACTCAATGTCAAAGTGCGTCACGTCTGCCGACAGTCGATTGGCCGCCACCTCAAAGGAAGAACGCGTGCGGGTGCTCGGTTCATAAAACAGCGTCAGCACCGTTTGCCCCTTCAGTGTTGGCACCTTCTTCACGCTGCGTTTGAAGAGGTCCTTAAACGGCACCGCATTGGCCAAAACAAACTCGATTTCCTCAATCGTAAGAGAGGCGATGTCCAACAGGTCTTTTCTCGGGGTCATGCTCATGCTTGTGCTTGATTCTGGGGCCAGGGTCTGACAAACACTTCATCCCATCCATCACCGTCCTGAAAGCGCACACTCACACGCTCTTCAGTCGGCAAATCCACACGGATGCCCACATAGTCAGGCTGGAGAGGCAACTCGCGCCCTGAGCGATCCACCAACACAGCGAACTGCACACAGCGGGGCCGACCAAAGTCCAGCAACTCATCCAAGGCTGCACGCGATGTGCGCGCCGTGTAGATCACCTCATCACACAGAATCACCACGGCATCTTCCAGGTCGAATCCCAGCTCAGAGCCCTCCAACTTCGGCACCACGGCCATCGTTTGCAGGTCATCTCGATATTGCGTGATGTCGATCTTGCCAAAGTCCACCTCACGTCCTCTTGCCCTCAGTCGTTCCGCCAAAGTCCGCGCAAACGGCACCCCGCGGCGATAGACGCCTACCAGCGCGATGCGCGGCTCCTGTTTCCAGCGTTCATCGATCTGCGCCGCCATGTCATCCAGGCAACGGGCCACACCAGCGGCATCGAGGAGTTGGCGGATCTTGTCGGGCGGTTGAGTCACGTTCAGGAGAGGAACGCAGGGTGACGAAACCGTCAACGGGATTTCCGCTTTCAGCTCCAGGCCTCACGAAAAACCCATCATTCGACAGGCCTCAGACTTCAGCCTCTGGCCTCATGCCATAGGCCAGCTCCACCTTCGCCACACGCAGTTGGTAATCGGCATACCAGACCTTCTTTCCACCTGCCTGCGCCGATTGATGTTCCAGGTTTCTCTTCCAGGCCGCGATCGCCGCCTCACTGGCCCAATAGGAAACCGTGATGCCAAATCCATCCGCCCCACGCGCGCTCTCCACGCCAAGAAATCCCGGCTGCTCCCGAGCCAATTCCACCATTCGCTCCGCCATTTGCCCATATCCCTGATCGCCCTCCGTGCGCTGCGCAGAAAAGATCACGGCATAATACGGCGGCTCCGGAAGTTGGGCGAAAGCAGCAGGCGAATCCTTCATCATCGGGTGACTTTAAAACTCTCAGTGTCCCGTGCTGGAAACCCATTTCAGTCCCACCACCCCGGAGACGATCAACAGCACGCAGAGGATGCGCAGCACCTCGCGCGACTCCCCAAGAAAAGCCATGCCGATCACCGCCGTGCCCGCCGCACCGATTCCCGTCCACACCGCATAACCCGTCCCCACCGGGATCGTTTTCAGCGCGACCGCCAGCAGGCTAAAGCTCGCGATCATCGCCGCTACCGTCGCCACACTCGGCCACAGTTTGGTGAAACCGTCCGTGTATTTCAGACCGATCGCCCAACCGATTTCCAAAAAACCTGCCAACACTAAATAGGTCCAAGCCATGATGGAAACTCATCCCGCATGTGACCCCACGCGCAAGTGCAATCCCTGACCGCCGAAGAAGATCACGGCTTTTTGGCAGGCTGCGGCTCAGGCGGCAGTGGCACGCCCAGCGTCATCTCGCAATGATCCCCCGCTCGCGGTTTAAACCACGAATCGCCAGCCTTCGTCGGGTCGCCCGGCGAGCGTCTCGTCGTGCAGGAGGCAAAGAAAAACGGCAGCATCGCCGCCAGAACAGCCGCCACCGCCCATTGAAGACGCTGAACCGGCCACAGGACTCCCGCCCAGCGCGACGGCGTGATCATGGAGCCATCCGATCTCAACTGATATGCGATGCAGGATCTTCCACCCGACGAGGCCACAAACGACGTCCGCTCCGCTGAAGACATCGCTGAAAGATTGTGCACGTGCAGCTGGCAGTGCTCACAAAAACGACGCTTCGAATCCCCCGACATCTCATCCCAAGACTTTGGGCAGGGCTTTCCGATCTTCAGGGGCAAGGGTTCAGATTTCATCATCACGCGCTCGTTGGACAGACGGCACCGCCATTCTCCACACCCGGCTATGACAAATCAAGGCTCAAAGACAGGCCCTGGAAGATCAGCAGGCTCGGATCTCCGCTCGCCATCTCCAAATCGCCAAGAGACAAAACACCGCCTCAGCGATGCCAATCATGGCAAACCATGGACTGTAGGATCGAGGGAAATGTCCGAGCGAAGCTTTCGACAAGTCAGGGGAAAGGTAAGCGACATGAACAGTGCCTGGAGCATGCTTCGCGATGAATTCCTGGGTCTGGGCAGAAACATCCCCCCACACAAATCGCTGGGATACGTGATCGGTGAATCGACGTGACTCAGCGCCCGATGTCTCAAACGTAACCTTCCCCATCGGCCCCTTTTCAGTGGAACTCATGTGAAGCGTATGCCCGGTCACCACCACCGACGCCGAAGGCCAAAAGAAAGTCGGCAGCTGCGTCCAGAAATCTCCCGAGATGCTCAGGTGCATCAGCGCCAGTCCGCCAAACAAGATGGCATTGATCTTCGTTGTCATGACGCGGGGTGTTCGAAGTGGGGAGAGTCTGCGCGATCGGCAGCAATGACAGGCATTGTTTGAATCATGCTGATCGGCGCTTCTGAAGAAAGTAGGTCATCCCCAGTCCCAACCAAAAAACAGCACAAGGGAAAAACAACTCCGTCCACTCAGGTGAATCCAGCGCTGGAAACGACAGCAGCGTTAAGAGACCCATGATCGGAGAAAGCAACGCCGACGGGAAATGGGGATGGCTTGGAAAAAGGAAACTCAATGGCACCCAAGCGACCATCCAGAGAAGCTCCAG
>JAIXVB010000116.1 GCA_027483245.1 Verrucomicrobiaceae bacterium
GGCAACGCGATTGTGCCTGGGAAACCGGAGGAATCGAACCTGCTGAAGGTCTCCAGCCCGAATGCGGAGGGCAAGGTCGAGATGCCGCCGAAGGGCGATCCGCTGCACGAATCCCAAGTAGCGCTGATCAAACGCTGGGTGGCGGAAGGAGCCAAGGATGACACGCCGGCCTCTGCCCTGGCGCAGTATGACATGGAGCATCCGCCGGTTTACGTGACTGCCCCGGCGGTGACCTCACTGGAATATTCGCCGGACGGCACGCGCATCGCGGTGGCGGGTTACCATGAGGTGCTGATTCACAAAGCCGACGGCAGCGGCATCGAGGCGCGTTTGGTCGGGCTGGCGGAACGAATCCAAAAGCTGGCCTGGTCCCCCGATGGCCAAAAGATCGCGGTGACCGGCGGCAGCCCGGCTCGTGAGGGCGAGGTGCAGGTCTGGGATGTGGCGAAGAAGAAACTGGAGCTGTCGAAGTCGCTGACCTTTGACACGCTGTATGGGGTGAGCTGGTCGCCAGATGGCAAGTCGATCGCGGTGGGCTGTGCGGACAATGGGCTGCGGGCCTTTGATGCGGCGACGGGCAAGGACACGCTCTTCATGGGCGGTCACAGCGACTGGGTGCTGGACACGGTCTGGAGTGTCGATGGCAAGCATCTGGCCTCCTGCGGACGCGACATGAGCGTGAAGCTGACGGAGGTGGAAACGCAGCGTTTCATCGACAACATCACCTCCATCACCCCCGGGGCGCTGAAGGGCGGCGTGCAGGTGCTGGCACGGCATCCCCTGCGAAATGAGATCCTCATCGGCGGCACGGACGGTGTGCCTGCGATCTATCGCATGGAGCGCATCACCAAGCGGGTGATTGGCGACAACGCGAACCTGATCCGCAAGTTCCCCGCGATGCAGGGGCGCATCTTTGGCGTGGACTTCGCACCCGATGGCAAGCGCATCGCTGCAGGGGCCTCGCATGAGGGCACAGGTCAGGTGAACCTGTATGTGTCGGATTATGACAGCACGATGCCGGACGCGGTGAAGACGATCGTGGAGACCCGCAGCGGCACGGGCAAGGCACTGGATGACTGGATCGTGGCCGGGGTGAAGTTGATCGCCAGTGTGCCGATGCCGACCGGAGGCATCTACAGCGTGAGCTTTAGCCCGGATGGCCAGACCGTGGCCGCAGCCGGGCAGGATGGTCGCATCAAGCTGATTGAGGCTGCGACGGGCAAGATCACGAAGGAGTTTGTGAGCGTGCCGCTGGCGGAAACCAAGGCGATGGCAGCGAGTGAGGTCATCGCCGATGACAGCGTGCGTGCCACGGCAAAGAAGGATGACAAAGTGGAGACGCTGGTGCCAGGGCTGAGCCTGAGCAGCATCGAGGTGCAGCCCACGAGCATCACGATCGGCAAACCCACGGAGTATGCCCAATTGCTCGTCACCGCGACGATGAGTGATGGCAGCAAGGCCGACATCACGCGCATGGCCAAGCTGACGCTGAGCAGTGAGGCAGCCAGTGTGAATGAGCGCGGTCTGGTGCGCCCGACGAAGGATGGCAAAGGGGAGGTGAAGGTCGCCTTCATGGGCAAGAGCGCAGTGATCCCGGTGAGCGTGACCGGCATGAATCTGGCGCTGAAACCGGACTACGTGCGCGACATCATGCCCATCACCAGCAAGCTGGGCTGCAACATGGGCACCTGTCATGGGGCCAAGGATGGCAAGGCAGGTTTCAAACTGAGTCTGCGCGGCTATGACCCGATCTATGACGTGCTGGCCTTCACCGATGAACTGGCCAGCCGCCGTGCCAATGTCGCCTCGCCCGATCACTCGCTCATGCTTTTAAAGGCCAGCGGCTCCGTGCCCCACGAGGGCGGTCAGCTGACAGTGCCGGGTGAGCTTTATTATGAAACCCTCAAGGCCTGGATCAGCCAGGGCGCGAAGCTGGATCTGAAAACGCCGCGCGTGACCAGCATCGAGGTCTTCCCCAAGAACCCAGTGCTGGAGCGCGTCGGGCATCGCCAACAGATCCGCGTGATCGCTCGTTATGCCGATGGGTATGTCCGCGATGTGACGGCGGAGGCCTTCATGGACAGTGGCAATGGCGACGTCATCGAGGCCGACAGCTCGGGCCTGATGACAAGCCTGCGGCGGGGCGAGGCCGCGATCCTGGCCCGCTTTGAGGGAGCCTATGCCGCCACCACGATCACGGTCATGGGCGACCGCACGGGCTTCGCTTGGCAGGAGCCGGAGAAGTGGACGAAGATCGATGAACTGGTGGCCAAGAAATGGCAGCGCATGAAGATCGAACCCAGTGGCCTGTGCAGCGATGAGGACTTCCTCCGCCGCCTGCACCTGGACCTCACCGGCCTGCCGCCCAAGGCCGAAGAAGTTCGCGCCTTTGTCGCCGACCCACGAGACACCCGCACGAAGCGAAATGAGGTGATCGACAAACTGATCGGCAACCCAGACTTCGTCGATCACTGGTCGAACAAGTGGGCCGACATGCTCCAGGTGAACAGCAAGTTCCTGGGGACGGAAGGGGTGAAGATCCTGCGCGATTGGATCAAACAACAGGTGGCGGACAACACGCCGTATGATCGCATGGCCTACCGCATCATCACCGCCACGGGTTCCACCAAGGACAATCCAGCGGCTGCCTATTATAAGACGGTGCGCAGCCCTGAGGAGCTGGTGGAAAACACCACGCACCTGTTCCTGGCCACGCGCTTTAACTGCAACAAGTGCCACGATCATCCCTTCGAGAAATGGACCTGGGACCAATACTACGAGACCGCGGCCTTCTTTGCCCAAGTCGATCTGAAGACCGATCCCGCCAGCGCAGGCAAGACCATCGGCGGCACGGCCGTGGAAGGTGCCAAGCCCCTGTATGAGATCATCGCGGACAAAGCGGAGGGCGAGATGAATCACCTGCGCACCAATGCTCCTGTCGCGCCGAAGGTGCCCTTCGACACGGAACTTGTGAGCAAGACCGCCACCAGCCGTCGCGAGCAATTTGCCACCTGGATGACCAGCCCTGACAACGACTACTTTGCCATGAGCTACGCCAATCGCATCTGGGGTTACCTCACCGGCACGGGTGTGATTGAACCGCTGGATGACATCCGCGCGGGCAATCCGCCGAGCAACCCGGAGCTGCTGCAATACCTGACCAACGAGTTCGTGCAGAGCGGTTTCAACGTGCGCCATTTGATGAAGATCATCACCCAAAGCCGCGCCTATCAGCTCAGTCTCGCGACCAACAAGTGGAACGAAGACGACAAGGTCAACTACAGCCACGCCAAAGCGCGCCGCCTGCCCGCCGAGGTGCTGTTTGACTCCGTGTTCGCGGTGACCGGCTCCATGCCGAACATCCCCGGCGTGCCCAAGGGAACCCGCGCCGCGCAGCTCATCGATGGCCAGACGCAACTGCCGGATGGCTTCCTCACCAACTTCGGCAAACCCGCCCGTGAGAGCGTGTGCGAATGCGAGCGCAGCAACGAAGTGAACCTCGGCCCCGTCATGGCGCTCATGTCCGGCCCGACCGTGGGAGATGCCATCAGCGATCCGACCAACGCCATCGCCAAACTCGAGACGGAGGTCAAAGACGACGGCAAGCTGGTGGAAGAGATCTTCATGCGCATCCTCAACCGCAAACCCACCGGCAAAGAGATCAATGCCGCGCTCGCCAGCATGGCCAGCATGGATGGGGAAAACAAAAAGCTCGCCGCCGAGTGGCAGGCCAAGGAAGCCGAGCAGAAACCGATCATCGAAAAAGCCGAGGCAGAGCGCGCCGCGCTGATCGCCAGCACGAAGGTCGAGCTCGAAGCCTACAAGGTTAAGATGGCTCCCGAATGGAAGAAGCAGGCGGATGCCCGATTGGCAGCGATTGCCAAAGCCGAAGAGGCCGTGAAGAAGATGGCCGACACTGCACCGATGCAGCAGCCGCGCTGGGAGCAGTATGTGGACCTGACCACCGA
>JAIXVB010000204.1 GCA_027483245.1 Verrucomicrobiaceae bacterium
GCCTTCGTCTTGGATCTCATTTCGACGCAGACCTGCGCTGGCCAGGTGCCTTTGAAGCTACCCCTGTATCATTACGGGGGTCTCGGTGTGCGGGGGCATGAATTCTGGAACCCGGTGGATAAGGTCGCGATGCTGACCAGCGAGGGGCATGATCGGAAAAAAGGTGACTCGACCAAGGCGCGCTGGGTGCACATGGGAGGTGAGGTGGAAGGGCAGCTCACGGGGATGTCCATCCTCATTCATCCAGACAACTTCCGTTTCCCTCAGCCCTTGCGTTTGAATCCCAAGAACCCTCAACTCTGCATCGCTCCATCCCAGGATGGTGATTGGAGCATTGAGCCCGGCAAGCCCTATGTGTCAAAGTATCGATTTGTCGTCAGCGATGGTTCGGCCGATGCCCAAGTGATCGAAACTGCCTGGCAGGTCTATGCGAAGCCGCTTAAAGTCAGCTTTTGAGGTGCGGATGGCATGACCTCTCCTTGACTCTCCAGGTGTCCCCTTTCACCCTGAGGAATGCTCCTCAACCATGGCATCCATCTCGGCTACTGCACCAACATCCATCGCGGAGAAACCTGGGAAGAAACGTGGCGCGGACTGAAGGACTACACGCTGCGGGTAAAGGATCGTGTCAGTGGCGGCAAGCCTTATGGCATCGGTCTCCGGCTCAGTGATCTGGCTTCGCGTGAGTTGCTCATGCCGGGCAAGTTGGCGGAGTTCAAAGAGTGGTTGGAAGCCAACAACTGCTATGTCTTCACCATCAATGGATTCCCCTTTGGTTCCTTCCATGGCACTCGCGTGAAGGAACAGGTTTTTTTGCCGGACTGGACCTCAAAAGATCGGCTCGACTACACAAAGCGTCTGTTTGATATCCTGGCGCAACTTTTGCCTGCGGGTGTCAGCGGCAGTGTCAGTACGCTGCCAGGATCCCACAAGACTTTCAACGTGGGTGGCGATGAGATCACTGCCATCTTTGAAAACCTGCGTCTGTGCCGTGAACACATCGAAACGGTGAGTGTGGCCACGGGTCACGATCTGCATCTCGGACTGGAACCTGAGCCGTTGGGTCTATTCGAAACCAGTGGTGAAGTGTTAAAATTCTTTGGCCTTTATTTCGACCGTCATTCACGGGACAAAGACTTCTTCAAGTTCATTGGACTGAACTACGACACCTGTCATTTGGCCATCGAGTATGAGACGCCTAAGCGCGCGCTTTCTCGGATCACGGGAGCCGGAATCCGCCTGAGTAAGCTGCACTTCAGCTCGGCGCTGAAGCTGAAACCCACCCCCGAGATGGTGACCAAGCTGAGAGCTTTTGATGAGCCTGTGTACTTCCATCAAGTCATCGCCGACTATGGCCCCACGACACCGCTGCGCCGGTTCAAGGATCTGCCAGATGCGCTGCAGTTCGCACAGACCAATCCCAATGAACTCGGAGATGAGTGGCGTGTGCATTTTCACATCCCTCTGCACGCACAGCCCACGGATGGTTTCGATAGCACGCGGGATCACATTCTGGGAGCCATGGATTGGTTGAGCCAAAATCCAAGTCAATGCCAGCACATCGAAATGGAAACCTACACCTGGGAAGTCCTGCCTGAGGAGATGCGGGCGGGCGATGTCGTGGATCAACTGGTCAAAGAGTATGACTGGACGCTGAGTGAGATGAAAGAGCGCTCTCTAGTGGCATGAGTTGCCAGACCGTGCTCCTTTCTTCGGGATCTGAGATTTTATTGCATGTCCCCTGCTGAACGCATCGCCCATCTTCGCGCAGCCTTTCCTGAAGAAGGCCTGTTTCGGGACAAGGAATGGGTGTTATCACCGGAGGCGTTTCCGCTGGATGGGGAGACAGTGCAGCTCATTGAAGCTCTAGGGCCTGCCCTGCGCGCCTTCCAGCGTGCCTGCAATGACCTTTATTTTCAAAGCTTAGAGCAGCCCGATCTTGCTTGGGTTGCCTCGCTGCTGGATCAGGGCAAACCGGAATCGGTGGTGACCCTGGGGCGGCAGGAACGCTGGCGCCGTGATCTGCCGAGTGTGTTGCGCCCCGACCTCGTTTTGACGGAGGATGGCGTTTGCATTTCGGAGCTGGATTCACTGCCGGGTGGCATCGGTCTAACGGGATGGTTGAATGAAACCTACGCAGCCATGGGCCAGCCCGTGTTGGGTGGGGCCGAGGGCATGATCGAGGGTTTTGAGGCAGCCTTCCCCCACGAAGACATCTTGATTTCACGTGAATCGGGGGATTATCAGCCCGAGATGGAGTGGCTGGTGAATCGGCTGAATGCGCGGTCGAGTGGCTTCCCGAGACACGTCATGAATCCCTGGAATCTGACACCGCATGAGCTCGTGGGTTCCAGAGTTTACCGCTTTTTTGAGTTGTTTGATTTGGACAATGTGGACCTGTCCCGAGAGATGCTGAAAATGGCCCTGGAGGGTGAAATGCACTTCACGCCACCTTTGAAGGCGTTTCTAGAGGAGAAGCTCTGGCTGGTACTGTTTTGGACACCGCAACTCGAGGACGTCTGGAGGCAAGCTCTGGGGGCGGAGACCTTTGCTTTGCTCCGACGTTGCATTCCTCAGGGCTGGGTGGTCGATCCGAAACCGCTTCCTCCCTTTGCTGTTTATCCTGGACTGAACATTCAGTCTTGGCAGGAGGCCAAGCGTTTTGGAGGCAAGCAGCGTGAACTGGTGCTGAAGATCAGCGGCTTTTCAGAAGTGGGTTGGGGTTCCCGCAGCGTCTCTATCGGTCATGATCTCTCACAGGAGCAGTGGGCTGCGGCCTTGGATGAAGCTCTGGCCAGTTTCCCCCAAAATCCGTTTGTTCTCCAACGTTTCCATCGGGCCAAAGTCGTCAATCATCCGGCATGGAATGAAGAGCGCCAGGACACCGTCATGATGAAGTCACGTGTCCGTCTTTGTCCCTATTACTTCGTGCCTCAAGGGACGGAAGAAACCCGCCTTGGGGGCGTGCTGGCGACTGTCTGCCCTGCTGACAAAAAGATCCTGCATGGCATGAGGGACGCAATGATGCTGCCCTGTGTTTGAGTCGTCTTGCCCCACAAAAAAGGCAGACCGTTTCGGGTCTGCCTTGGTTGGGAGGATTGAAGCGCGGTTTATTTCTTCGGCTTCTCTGGCAGTCCTTGGCCGGGCTTGAGGTCGAGATTTGCCACCATGTCGGCTTCGGTGATAGTGGATTCCACGCCCGAGGTGGGCACCTCGATCTGAGCTGTCCAAAGGATGGCGTTGAGCACGAGTTTGCGTTGATCATTGTTGGCCCAGCCTTTGTGATAATGGCCACCGGTGAAGCCGAAGCCACGTCCGCCACCTTCACGTTCTGCGGCCCAGGCGACGTGTTGCTTTTCTTTGTTTTTCACTGACTCACGCAC
>JAIXVB010000078.1 GCA_027483245.1 Verrucomicrobiaceae bacterium
CACCTCGCGGCCAAACTGAAGGGCACCGTCACCCCGGCTCTTCTCATTCCAACGATACCATGCGTGGAAATCGTGAATCGCATTCACGCGGCAGGCACCATCGGCATGAAGGTGATCACTCACAGAGTCACCAATCTCAAAGGCGCGATGACAGAGGACCACGCCCAGAAGATCGCCACGAAGGCCGTCAAGGGAAACCGCAGGATCAACAGCGCCGACACGAGGGTGACCGCAAAGCACCCGACCACTTCCGCGGCGCCTGATCATCGCCCAATACTCCGTGGATGGCCGCATTCAAAGGCTGCCATCCACGCATCACCTCCGTGAGGTTGGCTCAATTTAAACCCCCAACAACACAGCTGCTAACACCTTGCCCAATCGAGAGGTTTTGCGTGTGATGAGGCGGACAATGCGTGACGGCGCTGGATCCAAACGCAGAAAGCTAACCCCTGCAGGGATCACACGCTGATCGACGGCCATCTTCGGCATCAACGTCACCCCAGCACCATGCCGAATGAGGGCGATCAAGGTCTCAATGCTTGTGGCCATAGATTCATGCGTGTGGCCGCCACCATGAGCAGTGCAAAACTCCAGAGCTTGGTCGCGAAGGCAGTGACCATCTTTCAAAAGCAGCAACTTATCCCCCCGCATCAACTCCGGTGGGATTCGGCGTTTCCGCGCCGCCAGGGAGTGATCGGTGGGCACTGCCAGCAACAGTTCATCCTCCATCAACGGCGTCTCAACCAGAAGCGAATCTGTCACATCGGTGGCCAGGATCGCGGCATCCAGATCCCCTAACGCCACGCCTTTTTCCAGTGCCTGCGTGACATCCTCGACCACTCGCACATGGGTCTTGGGATAGGCTGTCTTCATCGCTGATAAAACAGCCCCGAGCCGATAAGGCGCAATCGTGGGAATCAACCCCAACGTGATCTCACGGGGCATCTGCCCAGCCTCGATGGCAGCATCGTCCAGCATCTCTTGTCGAGCCCGCAGAATTCCCCGTGCACGCTCCACAAACGACAATCCCGTGGGACTGATCACAACGCGTCGATGGGTTCGCTCAATTAACTGCACACCGAGATCAGCTTCGAGCTTTTGCAGTTGAAGGCTCAGCGTGCTTTGACTCACATGACAGGCCTGTGCCGCTTGACCAAAGTGCCCCAGGTCAGCGACCGCCACGAGGTATTCAAGATCGCGAAAATTCATGATCGATTTTGTCGATTGAATGTTCCTATTCTAACAATGAGATCAATCGAAGATTGAGCTTAGTTTGAGATTAATGACCAACTTTCAAATCTCAGACTGACTCACGGCAGTGCAGGATTTGAATTTACCCGTTTGAGACAAGAACTTCCCCCAAAACCGAAGCTATCCTCTCACCCTCACCGTGAGTCTCTGCGGGATCAGAGACAGGGTGAGAGGATCAAGCGCTGAATCCGCATAGATTCACAGCCATCCAAAACTTAGATTTCATTTCAGGGTTATATCATCTGGTGTGAACAAAGTTTTGTCGGGACCCGCAGAACGTAAGGTCATGAGATGTCCGGATTCGGGATGAAGAAAGTAAGGGGTGCCCCAACGATCCACGAGCTGTCCTTGTTGAATGAAAGGCACGTCCGCGGGCAGGAAGGCTGTGTGGTGGCGATTTTGGCCTAACAGAGCCTGCACCACATCCGCGTTGTCACCCTCTGGATTTTCTCCGTGAGCACGTCGGTAGAGATCGATGACCTGCTCCAAGGCTTGGAGCTCTTGCTCGGGTGTTTGATGAGCTGGATCAAATTGGGCGACCAGGGCTTCTGCACCGGGATGAAGAGTGACCGTTGCGGTGGTTTTGAATGGAGTCGCCTGAGTTCCAGTAGTGGTGGTAGGGGTTTTGGTGCCCGACTTAGGCTGATCCAATCGCTCCTTGAGGAAGCCAATACCGATCAGGCCAAGAAAGCCAAGAATGGAAAGGAGATTAACCCAGCGTTTTTGGATTTCTTCAGGCATCATCACTCAGACCGGAGGTAAGAAACCGAGGTTGGCAGCACTGCTTGTAAAGGGATTGTCAAAGCGGCTGAGATTCGGGAATAGGAGGGGCATCTGGGCCGGCTCGACGCCGAACCAGCGAGCGAGAACGGCGGCGTATTGATCGACTGCAGTGCTGGGAATCCAGCGGCCACGATTGCCTGTTGAATCAATGCTGTTGGCAGCATCACCCACTTTTAAAACAGGGAACTTTCCATAAAGGCGTCCGCCTTGCACAGGTCCGCCAAGGACGAGTGTGTGCCCACCCCAAGCATGGTCACTGCCCGCCGTGTTATCGCTGCGATTGGGCGTGAAGGTGCGAGTGAAATCCGAAGCGCTGAAGGTGACGACATTATCCCACACGCCGAGGAATTTTAGGGCGTCGCTAAAGGCCTTGAGCGAACGGCTGAGGGTATTGATCAGTCCGGTGTGGCCCGTAGTTTCGGGATTCACACCAGGGATCTGGCTAACATGGGTATCGTAGCCGCCTTGCTGAACAAAGAAGATTTGGCGATTGTTACCCAGTGAACTCCGACCCGCGATGAGCCGCGCGACGAGCTTCAACTGCTGTGTGAAGGTGTTGTTGGCATTGAGACCAGACCCAGCGAAGGCATTTTCAAAGATCGTGTCGAGAGTGGTGCCTGCGCCAGCTTCCGTGGCTGACAAGGCGGTGCCGACCTGTCCCTCTGCCTGCCGGGCATTCACAAGCACACCACGATAGGCATCCTCGAGCAGCACAGACTGGGATAACAACGCGGACTGTTCAAAAGCTTGCAGCCGACGTCCACGCTCATTGTTGCGATAGTTGCTGCTCTGGAAAAGCACTTGGGGATTGAAAACCGCGTTTGCATAGTTCGCGCCATAACCGGTGAGGCTGGTCACTCCACCCGCGCCAAGAACATAGGGCGAGGTAATGCCTGTGGCACTGGTCTGAAAGCTATTCACCCCAGCGATGGAGATGGACATGGAAGCGCGGTTGCTACCAGTATTCAGTGCGGGATCGAGCAAACCGGCAATGCGACCGCCCCAGCCACTGGTAAAAGGCCTGTCAGGCACAGAACTCTGCCACTGGACCTGCTGATCGGAGTGAGAGAAGAGCTGCGGAGGACGCGAGGCCGTGTTGTAGTTCGCCCGGGTGATGCCAGGCTGTGTGAGGGTGCCTGCATTGGTGATGAACCCGAGCTCACCGGCATTGAAGAGTGCGGCGAGTTCAGCCGCCTGGGGATTGAGGCCGAAGTTGCCCAGATAACCGCCGCCCAAAGGATCTGAGGCAGTCAGGTTCGCGGGTGTGATGTTTTGCAAGTCGGCGACAGGAACAGCAAGCACACCACGTCCATTTTGATAATCGGTGCGTGCAGCACCGCTGGCAGGAATGAGCAAGTTGTTCGAGTCATTGCCGCCTTGAAGGAACAGGCACACGAGCGCTTTGTAACCTGGAGCCGATGAACTTTGAGCATTCAACGAACCCTGCATGAGACGAAGATGCGCAAGCGTGTTCACCATCCCCGTGATGCCCATGCTGGCACAACCTGTTTGAAGGAGGAACTGACGGCGGTTCGGCTCGTTGCTGCGGCGACGAAGGAGGTTCATGGCAAAAGATCAGCGAAGGGTGAGGGCCTGCGGGGTAGTGGCGATGAGGAAGGCAAGGTTCTTCACGCGTAGCAGAGCATCTTCGGTAAAGAGTGGGTCGGTCG
>JAIXVB010000544.1 GCA_027483245.1 Verrucomicrobiaceae bacterium
CAGCTCACTGAAAAGACGGACACCACGCCTCTGCTTCGAGCCACATTCGCGATTCGCACGGATGAGCCTGGCAATGCCAAGCCAAAGTGGACCGAACCGTTTGTCGTGGCCACCGATGGCATCTTGTTTGGCAAGCCGATCATCCGCAACGACGGGGCCTGGGTCGCGCCTTTTTTTGTGAACGGCAAACCTGCGTGGAATGATGCCGTGGCGGGTCAAGAAACCGGCACACTGATCTCCACGGATGAAGGTTTGACCTGGACATGGCTGGGAGGCGCGAGCGTGCCAGAAAAGCTGCGCAATTTTAGCGAAGCGACGCTGGCCCAGCGCAAGGATGGCAGTTTGTGGACGGTCATTCGCACCAGCGTTGGGCTTTATGAAAGTGACTCGGCTGATGGGGGGCGCACTTGGTCAGCGGTCAAACCGATGCCTGGTTTTGACAAAGGGCCTTCCACGCGTGCTTGCATGATGAAGCTGGCCTCTGGTGCCTACATGCTGGTTTATCACGACGCGCCGCCTAACAAAGGAGGCAGCTACGGTCGCTCACGAATGACCGTGTGGCTTTCTGACGATGAAGGGCGCACGTGGCCACACAAGCTGCTGCTCGATGAGCGGGGTCGTGTCTCGTATCCTGATGCCATGCAGGCGGCCGATGGCCGAATCTTCATCACCTATGATTTGGGGCGTTATCAGGCAGGTGAAAAAGCGGTGTTGTTGAGCGTGCTGCGCGAGGATGACATCCGTGCAGGCAAGATCGTTTCGCCTGATGCTAAGCTCAGAATCGTGGTCAATCAGTGCTATGCCTATGGCAACCATCCTGATCTGCGTGAAGAAGAAAAGGTGGCCAAAGAGATGCCGTCGAAGGAAAACTTTCATGTTTATCTTCTCATCGGTCAGTCAAACATGGCGGGGCGTGGACTGCTGACTCCGGAGTCGAGCGTCTCACGCCTGCGTCTCCTGAAGTTTTCTCAGCGCAATGCCTGGGCACCAGGAGTCGAACCCTTGCACACGGATAAGCCCGCCGTGGCAGGCGCAGGTTTGGGCATGAGTTTCGCCCGTGAGATGGCCGATGCGGACAAAAAAATCACCGTGGGCCTGATTCCCTGTGCTGTCGGGGGAACGCCGCTGCAACGTTGGCAAAAGGGGGGTGATTTCTATGAACAAGCATTGGTGCGTGCAAAGCTCGCGATGCAGCAAGGCACGCTCAAAGGTATCCTCTGGCATCAAGGTGAGGGCGATTCTGGAAAGGAAGAAACGGCTCGCAGTTATGGCCAGCGGTTGGCTCAAATGATCGCGGATTTGCGTGCGGATCTGGGGGCTGGTGAGGTGCCCTTTGTTGCGGGTAAATTGGGGGAATTCTTGGCTCCCACCTCCAAAGAAGGCAGTCCGAGCTTTTGGCCAGTCGTGAACACGCAGCTTGCCGCTCTCCCCCAAACGGTGCCTCAGACAGCCACCGTCGAGTCCACGGGACTTCAGCACAAAGGCGATGGCGTTCACTTTGACACAGACTCCTTACGTGAGTTCGGCAAGCGCTACGCGGAAGCCATGAAACGGCTTCAGGGGCGGGTGAAATGACCCCGAGTCACCTTCTGCTCGCCCGGCTCATTTTGAAGGTGTTTGGTTCAGCCCGCTTGCGTCGATCACGTTCCCTCGTAACAAAATCACATGTCCTTTCCTACCCCCGACCGCTGGTCTCTCGATTCCTGGTTTTCCGGCTTCGGCCAATCCGATTACATCGACTTCAAAGCTGCGTTGGTGGGCGATGTCGAGTCCTTGAAGAATCGGGCAGGTGCGCTCAGCGGTGATGCCGTTGAAATCGTTGCTGTGATCAATGCCTTTGAATCACTCAGTGATCGTCTCGGCCACTTGTCGGCATATCTGGGCTGTTTGTCGGCCGATGACGCGAATGATGAAGCGGTGAAAGCGGATGAGGCATGGATTTCGACCTTGGAAGCTGAAAGCACCAAATTGCGCGCCTCTTTGCAATCGGCGCTTGCCGCTTTGAGTGAGGGTGCGTTTGAGTCCCTGCTCAGCGATGCTTCTTTGAAAAATGCAGAACATGCGGTGAAGCGGATGCGTGAGGAAGCTCAGAAGCAAATGAGCGCAGAGATGGAGTCGCTGGCTGCGGATCTGAATGTGAATGGCCTGCATGCCTGGGGACGGCTCTATGACACGCTCACGGGGAAAATGGAGTTCCCGATGACCTTCCCCGATGGCCATGAAGAGACGGTGCCGATGTCGCGCCGTCGTGCGCTCATGTCGGAACCAGATCGGCAACTGCGTGAGGCTGCTTTTCATGCGGGTCAGAAGCCGTGGCATGATCATTCGGTGACACTCGCGGCGGCATTGAATGGCATCGCGGGCACGCGCCTGAGTTTGTATGGGCGTCGTGGCATTCCGCACTTTCTCGACACGCCTTTGTTTGATGGGGCGATGAGTCGCAAGTCGCTCGATGCGATGTTGGAGGCCATTCACACCCACATCGAACTGCCGCGCCGTGCGTTGCGAAAAGCGGCGAAACTGCAAGGCACCTCGGCGCTGCATTACTTTGACCTCGAGGCACCGCAGATCGCGGCACCGGAGGAGAAACCACTCTCCTGGGATGATGCCTGTGCGACGGTCGAGCGTGCATTTTCGGCTGCGTATCCCAAGTTAGGGAGTTACTTCCGCGAGATGCTCTCCCAGCGTTGGATCGAGGGCCAGCCGCGTGCAGGCAAGCGCCCAGGAGCCTTTTGCACAGGATCACAACTGAAGCACGAAGAGCGTGTGTACATGACCTTTCACAGTACGGTGCATGACATGGTCACGCTGGCCCATGAAGTCGGGCACGCATGGCATTCCTGTGTGCTGCGGCCTGCGCGCTCGTATGCCGCCAGTTATCCGATGACGTTGGCTGAGACCGCCTCCAATTTCGGAGAGATGATCCTGCTGAGTGGGCTCATGAACGATCCTGGCATCACTGAAGCGACCAAGGCATACCTGCTCGATCAGGAGATGCTCCGCGCTCACGCTTATCTGATCAACATCCCCATGCGCTATGAGTTTGAGAAGGCCTTTTACACGGAGCGTGCTTCAGGCGAGGTCTCGGTTTCACGTCTTTCAGAACTGATGACGGAAGCTCAGCGCAAACTCTATGGTGACACGCTTCTCAACGACGGCACGGATCCGATGTTCTGGGCCTACAAGATGCACTTTTTCATCACCGGTGTGTCCTTCTACAATTTCCCCTACGTTTTTGGTTATCTGCTGAGTCAGGCGTTGTTTGCTCAGTTCAAAGTGGAGGGCGCAGATTTTCTGCCGCGTTATGAGGCCTTCCTCGCCGCGACCGGAAGTGCCACCTGTGAAGACGTTGCTCGTCAGACGCTGGGGGCAGACCTCACCTCACCGGAGTTCTGGGCGACTGCGTTACGTGCCATTGAGCCAACGTTGGAAGCCTACGAGAAGCTGCCTTGAGTCGCATCCCCTGGCGGCTCAGGGAGTCATGGAGCGGAGTCTGATGAAGAGTTGCCTCTCGGCTGAGTGGCTGTTGGGCACTCGCACGACAATCGTGTCGGGAGCGTCGTCGTCTTCAAGAACGGATACAGTGACGCCATCCGCATCTGGGCCAGACGACGAAGCCTGGATGATGACATCCTTCCAGTCATCCAGCGTGTGGCTCCACTGAGCGATGAGTTGGCCGAGAGATTCGGAGTCATCTCTGCGGCTGAAGGTGAAGACCGCGTGATTTCCGTCCCTGGTCATTCGGGGAAGAATGGAGGGATCACTCAGATTGGGAAAACCATTCAGAATCCATTCCAACCGATTGGCAATGCCATCGCGATCCGCATCGGCATCGTCCGCTCCACGTCCTCGAGAGTGTGACCTTGAAGATGCCCTCCGCGTTTTTCCGCCGAGTTACGCTCACGCTCATCGCGCAGGAATCGCCAGAGTACGGTGAGCAGAAAGGCGCGGAAGCGACCGCGCGTTTTGTCAGCCCGGCGCAAGGTGGACTTTTCCATCAGGCAGACAAAGAAGGCCTGGGTGAGATCATGGGCCTATTCCACGGAAGTCACACGACTGCGAATGACCAGATGCACCGGTTGCCAGCAGCGCTCGCAAAAGGATTCCAGCTTGGCAAGTGAGCCCGTGTCGCCATGGGCAGTCGCCAGCGCTAGCATGGACCATCGTGTGTCGGGAAAAGACATGAGGGTGATGATACCGGGCGCTAGGATTTGTCGAGATGGCAGTCAGTGGAACTTCAAGAAGGAATCTGGCCTGATCCTGCGTATGTTCCGCCCTCTCCTACAACCATGCGCAAACTCGCACTTACAACCTTACTCGCTGCATTGAGCTACACGGCTCAGGCAGAACTCAAACTCCCAGCCATCATCGGCGACAACATGGTCCTGCAGCAAAAGCAGGCCAATCCACTCTGGGGCTGGGATACGCCGGGGACGGAAGTCACCGTCAAGTTCGCCGGACAGAGCCATACCGCCAAAGCGGGTGCCGATGGCAAGTGGACGGTGAAACTGGATGCGGTGCCAGCGAATGCTCAGCCTGCGACGATTTCCATCAAGGGCAGCACAGCTCGTGAACTGAAAAACGTGCTCGTCGGTGAAGTATGGATTTGCTCAGGCCAATCGAACATGCAGTGGAGTGTGAATTCTTCCTGGGATGCTGACTTGGAAATCGCCACGGCGAAGTATCCGAACATTCGCCTTATCTCTGTTCCCCAGGTGGGCACGCAAGAGCCTCAGCAGGATTTCAAGGGCGCGTGGGCAGAGTGTTCCCCCCAGACCGTTGGGAGCTTCAGTGCCGTCGGGTTCTTTTACGGACGGGTGCTGCACCAGATGCTGGATGTGCCGGTGGGCTTGATCAACAATGCCTGGGGTGGCAGCGCGGCAGAGGCGTGGGTGCGCCGTGATGTGTTGGAAAAAGATGCGCGTTTCAAAGG
>JAIXVB010000679.1 GCA_027483245.1 Verrucomicrobiaceae bacterium
CCCCTGGGATGACTTGTGCGTGAAGAGTTCATTTGATCCCGATAACCATCGAGTCGGGACCGATGAGGTGTTCGACACGGCAGTCTTTGAAGCCTGCTTCTTGCATCCAGCCCATGCAGTCAGCGCCTGTGTAGTCAAAGCCTCCGGGCGTTTCGATGAGCATGTTGAGGCTCATGAGCAGACCAAAGGCATTTTGTTTACGCTCATCATCAATGATCGAATCATAGACGACCACCGCGCCGCCAGGGGGCAGGGCAGCGTAAGCTTTGCGCAGCAGCATGCGTTTGGTCTCGAGATCCCAGTCATGCAAGATGTGTCCAAACAGCAGCACATCGGCTTGAGGCAGGTCATCGGTGAAGAAACTCCCTCCTGCAAAGCGCACACGCTCCGCGAGGTTGTTCTCGGCAATGTATTCCTCAAACACCGGGCCTACTTCCGGAAGATCGTAACCGATGCCGTTGAGATGCGGATGAGCGAGCGCGATCTGGGTGACGAGATCCCCCTGAGCGGTGCCGATGTCTGCGCAAGTGCGATAGTCGGACCATGGAAACTGGTGGGCAATGCTGATGTTGGCACCGCGGCTGACACCGGACATGGCACGGAGAAATTCGCGCAGCTTGGCAGGATCGGCATAGAGGGCTTTGAAGGGATCATGGCCACCCTTGGATTCATTTTGCGACTCGCCAGTGCGCACTGCTGTGGTCAGTTCACCCCAGTAAGGGTAGAGGCGATGGTTGGCCATTTCCAAAATGCCGCCAATGTAGGAAGGCTTGGCTTTGTCGAGGAAAAGGTCCGCTTCAGGCGTGTTCTTGTAGAGGCCTTCCTCGCGTTGAAGAAAACCCAGCGCCACCAGGGCATCAAGGAAGTCATGTGCGCTGCGTGGATGCAGTCCCATGCGCCCGCTGACGCTGGCGAGATCGCCAGGATGCCGAGCGAGGTCAGTAAACAATTCGATCTCCACGGCGGTGAGAAGTGTCTTGGCTCCCCAGAAGGCAAAACCGGTTTGCAGAATGTGATCAGGTGTCAGGTTCATCGTTGTTAAAATGCTTGTGGTTCCTGGGGCGGCAAGCCTCGTTCTGTTGAGATTCATCGCCTCAGACACTTCCGAAAAATGCCTTTGATCTGGGGGCTGGAAAAGGAGATCTGAACCAGGATCGATGGTTGCGCATGGCATACTTCTCGCCCACATCCTTCTTTCGCGAGGTGCTGGTTTGGCCCTCGACAACCTTCTCACAGCCCATCATGAAGTCCGTCTCTCTTTCCTTATCTTCCGCACTCTTACTGTTGGTGGCAGGCTGCCAAACCGCTCCCGTCAAAAAAGCTGCTTCGACTCCTGCCGTGGCCCCTGCTGCGGCCCTTGAATCGGCGACGGCCTCAGTGACTCCAAGTGCTCCGACCGTTAGCTCCACTCCTGACAGCTCGGGTTGGGTGACCACGGCCAGTGGCTTGCAATACAAAGTGTTATCCTCAGGACCTGCCAGTGGCACCTCGCCCACCTTTTTTGATTCGGTCACCGTTCATTATCATGGCAAGCTCACCGATGGCACGGTGTTCGACAGCTCGATTGCGCGTGGTCAACCTGCGACCTTTGGTGTTGGGCAGGTGATCGCCGGTTGGACTGAGGCGCTGAAGCTCATGAAGCCAGGCGACCAATGGGTCCTCTACATTCCTTCCCGACTTGCCTATGGCAGCCGTGCCGTCGGTGATAAAATCCCACCCAATAGCGATCTTATTTTCCAGGTGGCTCTGATTCAGGTCGTGAAGGGGCTTTGAGTTGCAGGTTTGATCACACAACTCGTTAGGTGTTGCTCTCTCGGAGATCCAAAGGCAATGCAAAAAGCGTTGCCTTTGAGTTCCCCTAGAGTCGCCTTTACGGATGACTTTCATCAAAGGCCTTACAGCCGCTCTTTGAAAAAGGCGATCGTGCGCTCCCAAGCAAGTTTGGCGGCAGCTTCATCATACCGTGGCGTGGTATCGTTGTGGAAGCCGTGATTGGTGCCTGGGTAAGTGTGGGCTGTGTATGTGGTATTTGCCGCTTTGAGTGCTGCTTCATAGGCTGGCCAGCCTTCATTGACCTTTGGATCTTGTTCGGCGTAGTGGATGAGCAGAGCGCCTTTGATCTTGGGTACATCTGCTGCTGCGGGCTGGCGTCCATAAAAGGGCACGGCAGCGAGGATCAACTCAGGCAGGCGCACGGCGAGTGTATTGGCCATGCCACCTCCATAACAGAAACCGACAACGCCCAACTTGCAATTGCAGGCGTCCTGTTTGGCGAGCCATTCAGCTGCTGCGATGAAGTCCTCCGTCATCTGCGCGGGATCGCGCTTGGCTTGGAGTGTGCGGCCTTCATCATCGCTGCCCGGGTAACCACCAAGGGGAAACAAGGCATCTGGTGCAAATGCCACGAAGCCAGCGGTCGCGACTCGGCGGGCCACATCTTCCACATACGGATTCAGGCCGCGATTTTCGTGAACCACGATCACCCCCGGGACTTTGCCTGTGGACTTGGCAGGTTTCACCAACAGACCGCGCATCTTGCCCGCACCGCGTGGAGAATCGTATTCTGCATAGGCGACCTCAATGCGTGGGTCATCCTTGGCCACTTGCGCTGCGAGCGCGTAATTCGGACTCAGCATTTGCAGCAGCGCCGCCGCCGTGACGCCACCAGCCGCGAAGCGCGAGGCCTGATCCATGAAGCCACGTCGATCCACACGACCGTGTACATACTCATCGTAAAGGTTGAGAAGATCCTGGTCAAAGTCGGCAGCTGTTTGGCGGTTCATGAGATCAGATTAAAGAGTCCGCGTGGAAATGAGAAGCTTTATGATCCCTGTTGCTGCAGTTGGGCGCTGAATGCGATCTGCCCGAAGCCGTATTAAAGAAGAGGTCTTTACTGACCTTCCCAGAGTTTGACGTCATCGATCTGGCAGGTGCCGAGGTCGATGCCTTTGAAGTCGATTTGGGCCTGTCCTTTCATGTCGATGTTCGGGCTTTCGAAGCGATGTTTCTTGCCGTCGATGGTCAGCACGAGTGTGCCTTTTTTCAGTTCGATGGCGACCTCATGCCATTCATTGAGCGAGAAGAGTGGTGACTCGAGGGCCAACTTCTCTTGGTCTTTTTTGATCGTCAACGTGGTGGCCTTTTCACTGAAGTTCAGCGTGTGGATGTGGTGGCCGAGATCGACCAGTGGAAAACCGCGAGTGTAGGCTTTGCCATCGTAACGCAGGCGCAGCGTGAAAACGAAATTCTCGGGGACCTTTTTGAGCCAGATCACAGGTTTGAATCCGGCGTGTCCTTTGTCGCCTTTGGCGATCATCTTTGCCTGAAATTCTTTCGATGACTGGCTGCCATGGAGAACACCTTCTTGGATGACCCAAGTGGAACTCTGTCGGACTTCCCAGAACTCGGGGTTGATGGATCCGCCCTCAAAGCGATCTTCATAGACGAGCTTCAGATCCTTGAATAACTCACTCGGGTAATCGGCGGCTCGGGTTGAGGGTGCCGAAATGAGAGAAAGGGTTAGAATAGCGAGAACAAGGAAGGGTGACTTCATGAGACTCTTGGGAACGCACCAAAGGATTCCATCTTGCGCCATGATGCGGTGGACGTTGTGAGCCTGCTTGGTTCCAAGCCTCGGTCTGTTCGCCCAAAGCGAGTGAGTAATCGAGCAGGGGCTCTACTTTTTGCCGATCCACTCCACGCTGAGGATCTGTTTGACTTCGATCTTGCCTCCAGCTTCGGGGATGTCCTCGAGGGAGGTTTTCCAGGTCGCCCGGCATCTTTTACCCACGTAGTCCTGGGGGTTGTCCATGACCTTTTCCACGCTTGCGTCAGGTTTCAGAATGAAGAGAGAAAGCTCATCTTCTGAGGAAGTATTCATGTTCCAATGCAGGTAATCGCCCTCGTCAATGCGGACGAAGGTGCCCTCTGTCACTTGAGTCGCGGCGGTTTTGCCTGACTTTTTGTTTTTCAAAGCTGCGACAAACGCAGTGCAATTGCTGGTGAGCCGCTCAGTCTCGCCTGCGTAATCTTCGCCATGCAGCACGCCAGCGGCCTTGTCATTGGTCAGCCATTTAAAGATGTGGCCATCTTTGAAATAGAGGCGGTTTTCGATGGTCACAGGCTTCTTGCTGAGCGCGTCTCTTTGATAGGTGCTGTAAACAAACAGGGGTTGCTCATTTTCAAGATAATACTCTTCGATCCCATGACCATCCTCGCTGGATATGGCGACGATTTTGCGCAGTTGGGAACCTTCCATCCAGCCTGTGAGTGAAAAAACCAGAGGCTCATC
>JAIXVB010000028.1 GCA_027483245.1 Verrucomicrobiaceae bacterium
ATAACCGTAGGGGCGGACTAGGAGCTTGCAGTGCATGTCCAAGACCTCGCCCGTGATGATGTAACGGGCGCTGGATGTGGAAGCGAGCATGCTGCGCGCCTGGAGACCATAACCAAAAGCATTGGTGACGACATCGCTGACGGGGATCTTGGTCTGCACGTGCTCAATCGGCGTGCCGATCTGGGTGCGCACAGTGCCGAGATACTGGGGTTCGACATCCCGACGATCCAAAAAGGGACGGGTGCTGAATTCAGAACTGCCGGGGCGCATCTGGCCGACGCTGGGGACATAATCGAGACTGACCTGCGAGGTGGAGCTGCAAGCGGCGATCAGAAGGACTAAAGGGGCGAGGAAAAAGGTGAGAATGGGGCGGCTCATGCGCCAAGGTGATGCAGTCCCCGTGCTGATGCAATCACGATGCGGGCTGAATGCATGTCAGGACATGGGGCTTCTGACGGCGTGTGTATCGGGAAGATGCGTGAAAATAAAACAACCCTGTCGGACATTGGCGCTCAGGAAAAAAACCCCCAAAACCTGAAGCCAACTCGTTTTCCGACAGGGTTGATTTAATAGTTATATTCGGGTCCTATGAGCTCAAGCAATCTCAAAAAATGATCTCCCAGGCAAAATTCTTTTTCACGTGGATACAATGTCATGACATGCCCCAAGGAAGGTGGCAAAAACAGGGCATGCATTTTTTTCGCTCTTCCTTCGTGTGGGGTATTTTTGGATTTATTTTCGCGATTTCAGCACAGGCACAATTGGGAAATGCGGTGCGTCAGGTGATTGTGGCGCAGGCTCCTGGATGGAATTCGAACACAGCAAGTCTGCAAGCCTATCAACGAGCTTCAGCGAATGCGCCGTGGCAGCCTGTGTTTGCACAGCCGGTGCCGGTGTTGTTGGGGCGTTCAGGTTTGGCCTGGGGGCGGGGTGTTTTCACGCCTCCGCAGAATGGGGTGCCGATGAAGGTGGAGAAAGACTGGCGGGCTCCTGCGGGTGTTTTTCAGTTGGGTAAACTTTTTGGTTATGCCGCCCAGCCTCCACGCGGCGCGCGCTGGCCCTATGTGCAGGTCGGTCCCTGGGATGCGTATGTGGATGACTCGCGCAATCCCTATTACAATCAGCATGTTCGCGTGGATCCACGCCAAGTGCCGCCATGGTTTGAAAAGCAGCGCATGAGGCTGGGCGATGCGGCCTACAAATGGATGTTGGAGATCCGCCACAATCAAGGCCCGGTCGCTCCGGGTTATGGCAGTGCGATCTTCTTTCATGTGCGGCGCGGGCCGACCAAGCCAAGTGCGGGCTGCACCACGATGGCGGTGGAAAACCTGGAGCGCCTGCTGCGTTGGTTGGATCCAGCAGCCTCACCTCATTATGTGCTGCTACCGGTGGCTGATTACAATCATCTGCGTGGTCCCTGGCGTCTGCCGTGATTGGGCAAATGACGTTAGACCTGAGGGTGACGGTGAATGCCGAGAGTGCGAAGCACGGACAGGGTCGGCGTCGCCTGATTCAGCGTGTAAAAGTGCAGCCCTGTGACCTCATGATCCAGCAGATCCAGGCATTGCTCCGTGGAGTGATGCAGCGCAATGCGACGAAAGGCCTCGGCATCTTCTCCCGCACGCTGCAAGGCGCGCAACAACCGAGCGGGAAATCGTGTGCCACCTGCCAGTTCAGCCATCCGGCGCATGCCACTGGCTGTGGTGAGTGGCAGGATCCCCGCTAAAATGGGGGCGCGAATCCCCGCGAGTTCACAGCGGTCGCGGAAATCATGGAAGTCGTGATTGTCGAAGAAGACCTGAGTGCAGAGGTAGTCAGCTCCCGCGTCGATCTTGGCTTTCAAATGATCCATTTCGAGCATTCGGTTAGGTGTGGCCGGATGACCTTCTGGAAAACAAGCGACCCCGATGCCAAAACCACGCGGATCGGGATGAAGTCCGCGCTCATTGAATCGACGAATGAAACGCACGAGGTCGGCTGCTTGTTGAAAATCGCCCGAGTTGGAAGCCGTTCCCACAGGTAGATCACCGCGCAAAGCGAGCAGATTGCTCACCCCCGCCGCCGCATAAATTTCCAGCAGCGAATGAATCTGGGATTCGGTATGGCCCACACACGTGAGGTGGGGGATTGGATCAAAGACATCCGACTGGCGCAGCTCAGCGACCAGACCGCGAGTCAATTCGCGTGTGCCGCCGCCCGCTCCGTAGGTGACACTGACAAAATCAGGGTTCAGTGGGGCGAGTTGGTTTAGCGTGTCTTGCAGGGTCTTCACGGCCTCGGGGCTGCGAGGAGGAAAGAATTCCAATGAAACGAGAGGTCGCTGAGTGGCCAGAAGGATGTCTTGGATGTGCATTGGGTTAGGCGTTGACGGGTTGGGCGGCGCGGAGCTGACGGGCAGTCTCGACCATGTGCAGCAGGGAGGTTTTCACCTCAGCCCAGCCTCGAGTTTTCAGCCCACAGTCCGGGTTGATCCAGAGTTGAGCGCGCGGGATCACCGCCTCTGCCTTGCGCATGAGGTGGGTCATTTCCTCCACGCTGGGAATGCGCGGCGAGTGGATATCATACACTCCCGGCCCGATTTCATTGGGATACTGGAAGTCCACGAAGACTTCTAAAAGCTCCATGTTTGAGCGCGAGGTCTCGATGGTGATGACATCGGCATCCATGGCGGCGATGGATTCCATGATGTCATTGAACTCGGAGTAGCACATGTGCGTGTGAATTTGCGTGTCATCCCGAACCCCGCTGGCGCAGAGGCGAAAGGCGGTGACGGCCCAGTCCAGGTAATGAGCCCAGTCACTGCGACGCAAAGGCAGGCCTTCACGAATCGCAGGCTCATCAATTTGAATCGCAGCGATGCCGGCGGCCTCGAGATCCACCACCTCGTCTCGAATCGCGAGGGCGATTTGGCGCGTGGTTTCAGCGCGTGCCTGATCATCGCGAACAAAGCTCCATTGCAAGAGGGTCACCGGGCCCGTGAGCATGCCCTTCATGGGTCTGGCTGTCAGAGACTGTGCATAGGTGGACCAGCGCACCGTCATTGGGTTCGGACGGCTGACATCGCCAAAGATGATCGGCGGTTTGACATAACGAGACCCGTAACTCTGCACCCAGCCATTTTGGGTGAAGACAAAGCCCTCCAACTGCTCGCCAAAGTATTCGACCATGTCATTGCGCTCGAACTCGCCATGCACGGGCATGTCGATGCCGATCTCATCTTGAAAAGCCACGCAGTGCTGGATCTCCTGTTGCAGAAAGACTTCATAAGCCTCCGTGCTGAGTTCTCCCTTCTTCCATCGAGCGCGCATGGCACGAACCTCAGCGGTTTGTGGAAAGGAACCAATCGTGGTGGTGGTGAACTCGGGCAGTTTGAGATGTCGCCGCTGCAAAAGCTGTCGTTCGGAGAAAGGCGACTGGCGCTGAGCGTCGATGGGCTTCACCGCAGACAGCCGAGCTTTAACCTCAGGGCGATGAATACGCTGACTTTCGCGCCGAGATTGGATGGCGGTTTGGTTATCAGTTAAAAAAGAGTCATCAGCGCGGCCCTGCAGCAGCTTGCTGAGCATCACGATTTCTTCGAGTTTTTGGTCAGCAAAGGCCAACCAGCTTTTGAGTTCCTGATCCAAGGCAGGCTCATTCACCAGGGTGGTCGGAACGTGTTGCAGGGAGCATGACGGGGCGATCCACAGACGCTCGGAACCGACCGAGAGTTGGGCTTGATGGAGCAACGTCAGGGAGTGGCTGAAATCGTTTTTCCAGATGTTGCGCCCATCGACCACGCCGAGGGAAAGAACCTTGTCTGAAGGAAACTGGGCGAGCAATTTTGTCAATTCAGCATCTCCACGAACGGCATCGAAATGCAGGGCTTGGACAGGCAACGAAAGGAAGAGCGGCAGGTTTTCCCGCAACTCACTGAAGTAGCTGGCGACGATGATTTTTAGACCTGGGGCAGCCTTGGCCAACTGCTGCCAAGCGCTCAAGATGGCGTCACGCTGAGCACTGGAGAGGTCGAGTCCGAAGATGGGCTCGTCGATCTGAACCCATTCGGCTCCTTGCGCCGCCAGACGTTGTAGAATCTGCGCATAAACACCGACGAGGGAGTCCAGAAGACTGAAGCGATCGAACTCTGGGTTCTTGGAGTCTTGGACCTTGCCTAACGAAAGGTAAGTCACGGGGCCGGGGAGCACGGGTTTGGCACGATAACCCAGGGCTTGAGCCTCAGCAAACTCGCGAAAGACCTTGTCGCCGATGAGTTTGAACGAGGTGTCTGTGCGGAACTCCGGCACGATGTAGTGGTAATTGGTATCAAACCACTTGGTCATCTCACAGGCAAAGGCAGGTTGTGCGGAGCAAGCGTGACTACAGGAGTCATGCGCTTCTCCCCGTGAGCCACGGGCCATGAGAAATAGGGTGTCCAGATCCATGGTCGTGCCATCCCAACCAAAGCGCGGCGGCACGTTGCCGATCAGGCAGGAGAAATCGAGCATCTGATCGTAGAACGTAAAGTCATTGCAGGGAATCAAGTCGATCCCCGCCGCTTTTTGTTTGGCCCAATGTTGATGTCGAAGCTGTTGGCCGACGGCTTCCAATCCCTCACGGGAAAGGCGTCCGTGCCAGTAGGCTTCGGTGGCTTTTTTCAGTTCGCGTTGCTCCCCGATCCGCGGGTAGCCCAGGTTATGTGTGTGGATGTCGCTCATGGCGACCAGACAACTATCGTCAGTTTTGACATAAACAATCCACAGAGATTTGTGGATCATCATTCAAATGGTTTATGATGGGGAATGCTCGAAGTCCGCCATCTCCAAGCCCTGATCGCCCTTTCTGAAACTGGCAACCTGTCCAAGGCTGGGCGTCGGTTGCACCTTTCTCAACCTGCGCTTTCGCATCAGATCAAAGCGGTGGAGGAGCATCTAGGCGTGGAATTGTTTCAGCGCAAAAGCAGTCCGCTGCGGCTCAGTCCTGCGGGTGAACGCTTGCTAGGCACGGCCTATGAGGTGGTGAAATCCGTGCAACAATGTGAGCGGGATGTGGCGCGAATTGCAGAAGGGAAAGCTGGGCAACTGCGCATCGCGGTGGAGTGTCATTCCTGTTTCGACTGGCTCATGCCGGCGATGGATACTTTTCGTGAAGCGTGGCCTGAAGTGGAGATGGATCTGGTATCCGGTTTTCAGCCGGATCCCACGGGTCTGTTACTGGAAGATCAAGCCGATCTCGTGATCGTGTCCAAGGCTCCAGCTCGCAAAGAGGTGGTCTATCATCCGCTGTTTCGCTATGAAGTGCTGGCGCTGCTGGCACGCAAACATCCGCTCACTCGCAAAAGCTTTCTCACTGCCCAGGACTTCGCCAAAGAAACCCTGATCAGCTACCCGATCCCGGATGATCGGATCGACATTGTGCGTGAGGTGCTGGGCCCGGTGGGGGTGAATCCCATTCGGCGCACGGCCATGCTGACGGTGGCCATTTTACAGCTCGTGGCCAGTCATCGCGGGATTGCAGCGATGCCTGGTTGGGCGGTTCAGCCGTATTTAGAAAAGGGCTATGTGGAAAGTCGCCCGGTGAGAAAACAGGGATTGTTTGCCAACCTCCACGCTGCCACCACGCGCAGCCTTTCTCAGACTGCTTACATGAAAGAGTTCATCACCATCATGAAACGAGTCAGCTTTGATTGCCTCAAGCGCATTTCACCGGTGAGCCGCGACGATTGAAAATTTTATTGACGAATGTAAGTAAACACTTACTTATGAGGCCTTCCTCATGCCAAAACCCTCTGCCTCCTCCCGTCTGCCCAGTGATGAGCGGCGTGATCGCATCTTGGATGCGGCGTTGAAGGTCTTCGCGGAGCGTGGTTTTCATGGGGCGACGACACGTGAGTTGGCCAAGGCAGCCAGCGTGTCGGAGGCGCTGATGTTTCGGCATTTTCCGACCAAGGAGGATCTCTACAGCGCGCTGCAATCCCACTGCTGCCAGGCCAAGGCCAGTGAGAAGGCGGAGATGCTGGGGAAGCTCGAGGACTCGACCGCTTCTCTGGTCTTGCTGGTTCATTACATGATGGCTAAAATGCTGCGTCCGGCTGCCTCCGTGCCGGAAGCTGAACAGGCTCTGCACAGGCTGCTGGCCAATAGCATCATTGAAGATGGCCACTTCGCCCGTGGGTTCATGGAGCGTGTGGGCCGTGAGTTCATTCAGAAGTTGGAGTCCTGTCATGCCGCGGCCGTGAAGGCTGGGGATGCTTTGGCATCGCCCGTTCAGGGAGTTGTGGGTGCCTGGTTTGTGCAGCACTTCGCAGCGATGTTGATGCTCAACGAAATGCCGGGAAACCCTGTGGTGGTTCTAGACGCTGATCGCCCGGCCCAGGTGGAACAGGCGGTGTGGTTTGCTTTGCAGGGGTTGGGACTTCGTCAGGAAGTCATCCGCCAGCACTATCACCCGCAGGCCTTTGCTCTCTTGATGAGCTGACGTGAATTTTTTTGTTCAGGTAAGAAGTAAGCACTCACTCCAAATCAAACATGAATCCAGAATCCACCCCACCCTCATCGGCTCCGCGTCGTCGTCTGCCGTGGTTTCCACTTGTCACGATCCTGCTGGGCGTCGTGGCCGTCATTTATCTGCGTTCTCAGCCCGAGCTGGAGCGGAATCTCAAAAGCTGGCTGACGGCGGTGGTGCCCATGCTTGTTTTGATCTTAAATCTGCTCTGGTTTTTGATCACTCCACGCTTCTCGTGGAAGACAAAGTTGAGTGGTTTGGCGGTTGTGGTGATGCTTGGGGTGGGGCTAAAACTGGCCGTGAAAGTGGATGGCACCGTGGATGGCACCGGCGCACCAAAATTGGTTTGGCGCGGCACAGCTTCAAGCCAACCTGCCCTGCAAAAATGGACGCCTGCTCTCGCGGAATCAATCAACGTGATCACGGACGATCCTCGTCTTACCCAGGCTGCGGATGTACCGCAGTTTTTCGGGCCGCAGCGGGATGGCCGAGTCACGGGGGCCAAACTCAAGCGCGACTGGAAAACCAGTCCGCCCAAGGAACTCTGGCGGCAACCCATCGGCCAAGGATGGTCTGCTTATGCCGTGGTGAAGGGGCGCGCTTACACTCAGGAACAACGTGCCGAGGAGGAGCTTGTCACCTGTTATGATCTTTTTACGGGCAAGCTGATCTGGGCCCATTCAGATGCCGCCCGTTTCTCTCAGTGGCAGAGTGGCGATGGTCCCCATGCAACACCGACCGTCCTGGATGGACGCGTTTACAGTTATGGGGCCACGGGGCTTTTAAACTGCCTGGATGCGGCAACAGGAAAGGCGATCTGGCAACGTGCGGTGTTGGATGAACACAAGCTGGCGAACCTTGAGTGGGGCATCAGTGCATCACCGCTGATCGTGGATGACAAGGTCATCGTCACGGGTGGCAATACCAAGGGGCCGATCCTCTTTGCTTATCATCGTGAAACGGGCAACCTCATCTGGAAAGCAGGGGAAGATCAGGCGAGTTATGCCTCTCCGATCTTCGCGACCTTGGCAGGCAAGCGAGTCATTTTGAGCAACAATGCGCTGGCACTGACGGCCTATGATCCCGAGCTTGGCACGGTATTGCTAGATCATGCTTGGGGTGATGAGCGTTGGCCCAAAGCTTCGCAACCCTTGGTGTTAGACCAGAATCGCGTTTTTCTTTCGGCCGGTTATGGCATGGGCTGTCAGATGCTGGAGATCAAAGCTGAGGCGGATGGGAAACTCAGCGCCACGGAACTGTGGACGGGCATGAAGATGAAAACGCAATTCAATAGCCCTGCGGTCTGGTCTGGCCATGCGTATGGATTGGATGATGGCCGTCTCGCTTGCGTGGATCTGAGCAATGGAGAACGCCTGTGGAAAGAGGGGCGTTTTGCCTCGGGCCAGTCCTTGTTGGTGGATGATCTGGTCATCGTGCAAAGTGAGAGTGGCCCTGTTCACCTCGCTGCGGCAAAGACCGAAGGTTATGAAGAGCTGGGCAAGATTGAGGCGCTCAGCAGCAAGACCTGGAATCACCCGACTCTGGCAGGGCGGTTTCTCCTGGTGAGAAATGATCGCGAAGCAGTGTGCTACGAGTTGCCGGTCTTGGACTGAGTAGGCGGCTCGATGCGCCAGACGCGTTTGGGGGAACAGACCCAGGTGGCGATGCGTGTGTGCGGTGACCGGTATTCTCCTCCTGAGGCCCAGGGGGAGAAGGCGGGTAAAATCCAGCGTTGATTGCCAGGCGTGATCTGTTCCTGAACCATGGCTGGAAGCTTGAGCCGAAGGCCCGCTCCATCTCTCAGAACCAGCGATGGGTGTTCGTGTCCGGTGATGTGTACAGTGCGCGGACAGGTCCGTGATTGTGGGCTGCCATCAGGCTGGGCAGCGGTGAAAATTTCCACATCCGTATGCCGCTGCTCCATCCAGCGATGCCCATGGGAGAAAAGAAAATCACCTTCGCGATGAGTCTGCACAAAGGACCAGAGTTTCCGCAGAGAGGGGCGGTCGTGATTGCCTTGGATGCTGACCAGTTCACCCACTTCATGACGCACACGTTCCAAGAAGGCATGGGTTTCTTCCGCTGAACTTTGACCATCCATGATGTCGCCCACCAAGATGAGTCGTTGAGGGCGATGATCTCGAATCAGATCCAGAAGTGTGGCCTCGCACTCGGCCATTCCCCAGCCCGGCATGAGCGCCCCGTGAACCCGTCGTCTCACCTCATACCCGTAGTGCAAATCTGACACTGCCATCCAGCCCTGGGTTTCATGAATCAATGCCCGGCGTGAATCGAGCAAAAGGTGAGGGGCGATGGAGACAGTGGCAGGCGTTATCGGGTTTAAAGTTACAGAAGGCACCCGTCACCCATACATGCGTCTGGCCACTGCGAAAGTCAGCATCTTCAGCCCGAGCAGTTCCGTGAGAGATCGGGTGATCCTCACGGAACTGAGCAGGCGAGTTCTGGAGCGCTGGGTTATTCCAATTCGCTGAGGTAATCGATCAATTCCTGCTGCTGGGTTGCATTGAGTTCACGGAAGCGCGCGTGGTTCGTCGTTCCTGGGGCATTCGTCGTGTTGAAGATCGCAGGAAGATTGGCCGCCTGCCCTCGATGCAAGTAGGGAGCGGTGCTCCAGACGGCGCGCAGTGTGGGGGTGTCGATGCCATTGAGGGTGAGTCCAAGCCGCTGGCCACTGGTGCTGTTTTGTGTGCCGATATTGTGCAGCGGAAAGGTGGTGGCATTGCTGTCCGTGAAGGCACCACCGCTGTGGCAAGTCGCACAACCTTTGCTGGTGAAATGAGTGGCTCCATTCAGTGCGCTGGCCGTCAGGGTGCCATTGCTTTGACGGAAGGGACTCTGCGGATAGACATTCAGGGAAGTCACATAGGCTGCGAGTGCATCCAGCTCGGTGCTGCGTCCGGCATTGGCTGCACCGAGCGGGACATTTGGGGTGCCGATGATCAAACCACTGCCACCACTGAGATCGCGGATTTGATTTTCGAAGTCCTGGATCTCATTGAAGTTCGCACTCCAATGCAGCGCGCCATTGCCCAGTCCAGCATGACCACGTAGGTCGATGCTATTGCGCAGGCCTTCCCCGAACTGAGTGAGATCCCAGACTCGACCATCCTGATCACCGCTCAGATGGCATGAAGCGCAGGAGATGTAACCTTCCGATGCGAGACGTGGGTCTTCGGAGGTGTAGAAGAGCTTTTTGCCCAGCAAGACCGAGGGCGTGAGTGGCTCTTTGGTGGTCAAATCCACCAGACCCAAGAAACTGGTGTTTGACCCCGTGCCCGCAGTCAGGTTGCTGATGTTGAAGACACGCACGCGACGTTCGAGAAAGTTGTGAACGTAAAGCTTGCTGCCATCTGGGCTCACGCAGAGGCCACTCGGAGCATGGCCGAGCACTTGTCCGGTGGTCGCCACTGTTGAGATCGCGGGCAGCGTGTTGCGTGAATTGGCATCGATCACGGCCACCTGTTCATTGCCGATGGCTGCGGCAAAGAAAAGATCGCCCCGTGGTGAGAAGCAGCCGTTCACGGTCAGGCCGATGTTGTCCAGGTCGATGCGGTTGGCATTCAGTTCATTATTTGAGGTGAGACTGAGCTGTGTGATGAGCGAGCGCACGGTGTTTTCGTGGTTGAGCGGTTGACCATCGCGGGCGGTGGAGGTGCCGCGGGAGATGTTGTCCTTCTTCGCATTGATCCAGGCTTTCAAACCATCGGGACTGATGATGATTTGCGAAAGGTAATTGGCCACACCTCGGGCTGCACTGGCTGAGTCGTTGGTCAAGGTATCACGATCGATGGCAAAGGTCCGGATGGGGGTGGCATTGGTGCTCAGATTGATCGCCGCTGGGCTGTATTCCCAGACTTCTCCGCGTGAGTCAGGTGAGCGAAAGCGAGTGACCAGGAGACGCGTGGAATCGGAAGAACAAGCGATGCCACGCGGGGCCGCACCTGCGTCCACTTGACCTGTTTTTGCCCGCGAGATGGGGTCGTATTTGATCACGCCCTCCAATCCCTCACAGGCGATGAAAGCGGCAGTGCCATCCGGCGCAAAGCAGACTCCCACGGGCATGGATCCGCGCCCGGTGTCAAGAGTGCTGATGGCATCCGTGGTGGCGTTGATGATGCTGACCGTTCCAGCGCGTTTGTTCGCCACCCAGATTTCAGCATTGCCCGGGCGAATGGCGAGCGCGACGGGCTCGCTGTTGTCACCCAGATTCAGGCGCGCATTGACGATGCGGGTGATGGCATCAAAACGCACCACCGCGCCTTGCGGGGCAGTGCCAGTGTTGTTGTCATGATCATTGCCATCGGGCACCACGACCCAGACTTTGTTACGGCTGCTGTCGTAAGCCATCTCAGCGGAATAAGACGCCGGGGTGACTGTCGGGGTATTGTAGATGATCTGAGTCATCGTGGTGCTCACCGTGTCCGTGCCATCGCTGACAAACACGGTGACGACAAAACGCCCTGGTGTGCTGTAAGTGTGGCCGACGCTTGGGTTGTTGGTCCAAGCCGTGCTGGTGTTGTCGCCAAAGTCATAACGGTAAAAGAGCTCTGTGCCGACGTTAGGATCGCTCGCCGTCGCGTTGAACGTCACGCTGGTGCCCGTGGTTGTCGCGCTGGCTGTGGAGGCCAGGGTGCTCACGGCGGGAGCGAGGTTTGGGCTGCCTTCACCCAAGGCCCCAATGTTGGCCTCAGTGAGCTGTTTGGCATAGAGCCGAACATCATCCATTTGGCCGTGGAAGTTGGCTCCAGTCACCAAACGCCCGAGGTAAAGAGACAGGTTGTTGGCGAAGTCATTGCGAATGCTGGTATCCACGGTCACGAGACGGCGGTTGTAGTAAATCTTGGCTGTGCCAGCGCTGCGATTCACGACCAGCGCGAGGTGATTCCATTGATTGAACTGAAAAACGCCTGTCGAGGTGAGGGCGGCATCGCCCAGGGTGCCATTGCCAGTTTCAAAGTTGATGCGCCCATCTCCGGTGCTCCAGGAGTTGATGAAGAGGCGCATGCCAGCGGTGAAGCTGCCGCCGGGTGAATTCGTCAGGAGTGTGCGTGAGCCTGCCACATTGGTCGTGAGCCGAGCCCACAGAGACAGGCTGAACTCATTTCCCAAGTCCACTGCCGCAGCGGTGGCATGATCGTCCAGGCCATTGGTGAGCCCGTCCAAGTTCAGCGACTCCGTGCCCTGGGCGCACTCCATGGAGTAGCCTGCGCCGCCTTGTAGTGTGGCCGTTCGATTGAAGCCAGACTCATCCACCGCTGTGCTATCAAAGCGCCAGTGTGCGAGCAGTTTTCCCACGGCCAGCACCCGGATCTCAGATTCACTCAGCCAACGTGGGTGGATGCGCAGGTCATCGAGTTGACCATTCAGTAGGTTGCTGCCATCCGCCGTGCGCCCGAGTTGCAGCACACC
>JAIXVB010000386.1 GCA_027483245.1 Verrucomicrobiaceae bacterium
AGAATGGAAAGGGGAGTGAGAGACATCAGGTGAGACGAGCGCTGGCCAGCAAAGCAGGATTCGTGGCAGAGTCGTGTGAAAAGAGCAAAATGCCCGTGACCCGGGCCACGCTGAGAGGCAGTGACTCGGCCAGGGACCGTAGGGCGGATGTGTTTGGCGGTGAAGACTTCGTAACG
Source organism: Verrucomicrobiaceae bacterium (assembly GCA_027483245.1). GTDB lineage: Bacteria > Verrucomicrobiota > Verrucomicrobiia > Verrucomicrobiales > Verrucomicrobiaceae > Prosthecobacter. The sequence goes on from JAIXVB010000386.1 coordinate 177, forward strand.
CCGAAAATGGTCATCGCCAAATTATCCGCCTTCTTGGGAGGTGATACAGCTCTCGACGCCCCCAAACCGACGGATAATTCGGCGAAGGCAATCCAGGGGCAGTGCAGTCCCGCGCGCCGAACACATCCGTCCTACGACTGGCCGCCCTCACACAAACTTTGTGACAAGCTCCAGCCCACGCAGAGAGGCTTTGAAAGCCCTGATTTCCGTCCAGAAATCCCGTTTCCTGGTTCCGCCAAACCCAGGTTTCATCTGCTCAGACCTGGGTTGGATCGCGCCAGACCTGGGTCTCGTCGCGCCGAACCTGGGTTTGCGGTGGTCAGACCTGGGTCTCAGTTCGCCAGACCTGGGGTTGAACTCGCCTAACCTTGGTTCCATCGCGCCTGACTCGGGTTCTTTTCTCGCCGGACCTGAGTTTGGTCTCGCCAAACCTGGGTTTGCGCCGCCCAAACCTGGGTTTGTGGCCACCAAACTCGGGTATCGTCAAACCAAACCTGGGACTCGTTAGATCAAACTTCGGGTTCGTCTCACCAGATTTTGGCCGTTTTGAGCCTGGGACAGGGGGGACGGATGGGGCTCAGGAGTGCGGAGTGAGGAGTGCAGAGTGGTGGAGTGGTGGAGTGGTGGAGTGGTGGAGTGGTGGAGTGGTGGAGTGGTGGCAAAGTGGTCCGCACAGTCCTCTGTGCGGCGGGGTGACTGCAGCATCAGCCCCGAACTGCACTGTTGATTCGTATCGCGGCTTCGCAGGTGCGGACCACTCTCTTCATGCTTGATCCCAGGATTGTCAGGAATGCGGAAAGCCGCTTCGAGTGGCCACCGAACCCCCTCTGTGAAATCGGTGTGAACTTTTCTCCTCCGTGAAATTCCAGTCCTCTGCGAAATCTGTGAAATCTGCGGATGGCTGAGAGTTCGCGAGAGGCTAGGTCTGTGCGGCAAGTGTTGCGTGGGGCAACAGCTGCATCATGGACGTGGGCGTTTCTGAACGGGCTAAAGCCCGAACTACGAACCAAGAACGAAGAACCAAGAACCAAGAACCAAGAACTCAATCCGCCTCAGAGTTCGGGGGCGGTCCAGAAGCTGCTGCGGGTGGCGTTGTCAGCGCGGACTTTTTTCACCTGATCGGGGGTGATGGGGGCGGATTGATTACCGAAGTTGGCGCGGAGGTAGGTCAGCACGTCGGCGGTCTGCTGGTCATCGAGCCCCATGGGCGGCATGGGCAGGGGAGCGAGCTGTTTGAACTCGCTGCCGTTGACCTGGATGGGACCACTGAGGCCATGCAGGACGATTTTGATCAGTCGATCGGTATCGCCGCGGACCCAATCGCTCTCGGCGATGCTGGGGTAGATACCGGGCAGGCCTTTGCCTTCGGGCTGGTGGCAGTTCAGGCAGAGGGCGTCATACACGGCCTTGCCGGGGTGGACGACGGTGGGGGCGGCGCTGGCGATTTTTTTCACATAGGCCGCGTGGGTGGGTTGGTTCTGAAAGCTCAGTTTTGCCAGCACGGGTTGCCACTGCGGCTGAGTGGCGCGCACGACTTGGCGCAGGGCGTAGTCGATGAATTTGTCCGTGGGGTGATCGAGGACCTGGGTGGCGATCTCCACGGCCTCGGGTTTCCCGAGACGGGCACAGGCGATGACGGCCTCCAGGCGGACGCGGGGATGTGGGTCGTTGGCGGCTTGAGTCAGCAGCTCGACCGCATTGGGCAGTTCACGGGCCCAGGCGCCGATGACGCGGGCACCGTAGGCACGCACGCGGCCATCCTTGGCTTTCATCAGGCTACGCAGGAGGAGGGGCCGGGTGGTCTGGTGGGCTTCAAAGACGCCGCAGACTTCCATGAGCAGGTGCTCGTCTTTGATCGTTGGGATGAAGTTATCCGCCGCACGGAGGACAGGGTGGGAGTCGCCATCGAAGAGCAGGCGCTTGGCCTGAGCGCGGGTCCAGCGCTCCTTGCTGCTGAGCTGTTGCAGCAGCTCTTCAGGTTTCATATCGGCCAGGGCAGGTTGCTTCACCGGGGCACGGCCTTTGGCGGTGATGCGCCAGATGCGGCCGTGGCTGCGGTCGCGGCGGTGGTCGGCATAGCTGGCCTGATAGTGGCCGATGACGGGGTTGAACCAATCGCAGAGATACATGGCGCCATCAGGACCGATGCTGACATCGACCGGACGGAAGGAGCTGTCGCTGGAGGTGACGAGCTTGGGCAGTTGGGTGGTTTTGAAACCGGAGCCCTCGTCTTCAAAGCGATGCAACTCGACGACGCTGCCGAAGTAACCGCCGATGAGTGCGCAGCCTTGGACCTCGTCCGGCAGAGCGGCGGTGCCGATGATGTCGAGGGCGTTGGTCTTCGGGTTCGAGTCAAAGAGGGCACCGGTGGGGTGGTATTCATCGGGGTCCTTCATGGCCACGAGCCCGGGAGTGCTGAAGTAACCCGCAGGGCGGTCACCGCTCTTGTGGAAGACTTGGTTGTAGTCATCAAAGGCGACGCCCCAGCAGTTGTGCCCGGCCTTGCCGCCATTGAAGAAACCTTCCATTTTCTGCGTGCGGGTGTTGAAGCGCCAGACACCGGCTTTTTCGAGAATGGCCAGCCCGTGCGCGGTCTCGACGCGTGAGAAGGCATGGAGGCCCTGGGTGAACCAGAGGCTGCCATCCGGACCGTGGCAGATGGAGTTCACGAGCTGGTGCGTGTCGCCAATGCCGAAGCCGGAGAATAGCACGCGTTTCTGATCGGCAATGCCATCGCCATTGGTGTCTTTTAGGTGCAGCAGTTGATCGAAGTCACAGACATAGACGCCGCCATCTCCCGGCTCCACGCCCTGGACCATGGTCAGGCCTTCAGCAAAGCGCGTCTGTTTGTCGGCCACGCCATCGTGATCCGTGTCTTCCAGGATGAGGATGTAATCGCTGGGCTTCACGCCAGGAAGTGTCTGCGGATAGGTGGGGGAACAGGCGACATACAGACGGCCGCGTTCATCCCAGGAAAACTGGGTGGGTTTGGCGACTCCTTGTTCCTCGGAAGCGAAGAGATTGATCTCATAACCCTCGGCCACGGTGAAGGCGGCCATTTGCTGGGCGGGGGTGAGCACACTCTCCGCGGGGGCGGCGGTGATCGGGCTCGCGGTCACGGCTTTGACTTCGAACTTTTTGCCGAGCGCGGTCGCGTGGATCTGTTCATCCTGCAGGGCGATGAGTTCTTTGTGACTCTCGAAACTCTCTTTCAGGGAAGGGGCCTTGTCGGCGGGCTTGCCAAACATCTGCGTCACGCGGTCGCCATAAACAAAGGACCAGTTCGCCGGACGCCAGCAGTCGAACCAAAGGCGGTTCTTTTCCACGATCAGGGTTTTCAGCGCGCTGAGGTCATCGCCCTCACTGGTGGAGACGCCGAGCTGCTGGGCGATGAGCTGGGCGACGGTGCGCAGGCCGAGTTCATTGAGATGCAGGCCGTTGTCCGTGTTGAGCAGGCCAGAGCCTTTGCGCTGAGAGAGCGGGGTGAAGAGATCGACAAAGATCGCGCCGCGTTGTTGGGCGATGTCGCGCACGGCCTTGGCATAAAGGGCGACGTCGGCGTTGCGCTGAGTGAGGTCCGGTGTGTGTAGGCCGGCTGGTCTCTCAAAGGGCATGGGAGAGACGAGCACGAGGCGCGGGGAGCGTCCGGCGAACTGGTCGAGCAGCCGGTGGTAAGCGGAGGTGAACTCGGCCAGCCGTGCCTGGCCATCAAAGGACTCCACCTGACCGAATTGAGCGATGATGACGCCCGCGCCGACGGCATCGAGCTGAGCTTTCCAATCCCCGAAGTTCAGATCGCGCCACTGTTCATACACGGTGTCACCTTCCCAGGCCATGTTGCGGAAGCGCGGGGCTTTGTCGGCCAGGCCATGGGTGAGAATCGCTTCGAGGTCGCCGGACTTTTGCTCACGCACGAAGTTGGTCTGCCCGGCCAGGATGATGACCTCATGAGGAGACAGCTCGAACCGGCCCTCCTTGAACGGGGCCAGGCTGACGCCCGGAGTTTCGGGCAGGCTGAAGCGATTGAGGATGTCCTTTTGCTCCGGCACGATGGCGTCGGGCATGGTCTCGATACGGATGTTGCGGAAGGCGATCTCAGCTTTGCAACCGCCGTGGATTTGCAGGGCGATGTGGCCTCTTTGATCGATGCCCGCCGTGCGCTCGGTGTAGTCCACGGTGCGCACGCCGTTGAGGAAAATCTCGACCCGTTCGGCGGTGGCACGAATGGAGTAGGTGTTCCATTCGCCCGGTTTCTCGGCTTTTTTGACCAGCTCTTCAGCAGGAGTCGCCAGCATGACCTTGCGGCGTGATTCATCGTAAAGGCAGCCGCTCTTGCCCGCGCCGATGTCGGCCTGGTAACCGATCATTTCGTTCGGCGGTTCTTTGATGCGCAGGCTGCGGAACTGCACACCGCCATTCACAAATCCTTCCGTGCCGACCAGCTTGTATTCGAGGGTGAGACGGAAGTTTCGAAACTGCTGCTTGGTGGCCAGGAACTCGTTCTGCGGATTTCCTTCGAGCGAACCGCCAACGATGGTGCCATCGACAATGCGCCAAACATTCTCGGTCTCTCCCTCCCAACCTTTGAAGGTCTTGCCATCAAACAACGGGACCGGGGCCGCGTGCAGGACGGAGAGGCATGAGAGGGCGATGAGGAAGAGACAGGGACGCATGATGAGAAGGGCTGAAACAAACGCAGGAACTAGCAGAATCGTTTCTGCCATCCCGCGCAAGCAGCCATCTCAGTCAAGATCAGCTTCTCTGCAGGGCACCCACCTCGACATTGGCCTGGCGGAGGCGAGCGGAGATCTCGCGGGTGAGTTCCTGAAGCAGGGAGATTTTGAGGCTGGGCCGCGTCTCAGTGAGCGCGAGGAACCAGTCGCGTGGGATGACGAGGCAACGAACGAAGTCCATGGCCACGACATCGGCCGAGCGCGTGGAGCCATCGAGAAAGGCCATCTCACCCACGGTCATGCCGGCGGTGAGCACGTCCACACGCTGACGCACGCGGTCGCCCGCATGGATCTGGACCTCCACGGTGCCCTCGAGCACGACCAGCATCTCGTCTGCGCTTTCGCCGGTGCGGATGAGGACCTGATCCTTCTCATAGGTGCGTTTGCTTAATTGCTGACGCAGCAGCACGAAGTCCTCGGCGGTGCAACTGCGGAACAGCGCGCATTCTTCCAGAGGCAAGGTGCCCGAGGGACGCCAGGTCACCCCAGTGACCTCCATGAGCAGGGCGTCTTCACAGCTTTCCAGTGCAGCATCTTCGGTGGCGAAGATGGATCCTGTGGGAATGCCGGTTTCAACCAGCGCGGCATTCAGTTTGCCGGGATGACAGAGCACGAGACGCACGCCCTGCTGGAACAAACGGCCGCGCAGCTCTTTCAGCAGGCCGAGGCTGACGGTGTCTGCACTGACGACGGCGCGAAGATCCAGAATGATGTGCAAGCAGCCCGCATCGGCCAGTTGCATGGAGCGGCGCAGCACGGGCTCAAAGGTGGCGAAGATCAGGGCACCCTGGAGAGCCATGATCTGAATGCGCGCCCCGTGGCGACTCAGGGTCTCGCGGGAGGAGGCGGGCAGGCGACGGCGTGCCACGACTTCACCGCCGTGGAAGGACTGGCGGATCGCCGAGTTTGGCGTGGCGGCGGGATTCAGCATGTGCAGAGCCAGCTCACGGGAGAGATCGGTGCAGACGCGGATGCCGCGCAGGCTGTTGCCCTGACTATCCAAAGGTGGCGAATAAACGCCGATGCCGAGTTGACCTGGGAGCACTGCCAGGATGCCCCCGCCGACACCGCTCTTCGCAGGCAGGCCGACACGGTAGATCCACTCGCCAGACCAGTCATACATGCCGCAGGTGGCCATGACTCCGAGTACATTGTCCACATACTCAGCCGCAATGGCACGTTTTTGAGTTACCGGATTCACGCCCTGATTCGCGAGGGTGGCCCCCATGAGCGCGAGGTCCCGGCAATTCACGCGGATGGAGCACTGCTGAAAGTAAGTCTCCAGCGTGTCATGCGGATCTTCATCGATGATGCCAAAGTTCCGCAACAACCAGCCAATCGCCCGATTGCGATGCCCCGTCTCGCTTTCACTGCGGTAGATGGATTCATCAATGTCCAGCGGGCGTCCGGCACAGCCACTCAGGTATTTTAAAATGCGGTCGATGCGCGACTGACCATCTTTGATCAGCACCTGACCACAGGTCGCGATGGCACCGGCATTGATCATGGGATTGAAGGGCGCACCGGATCCTTCCTTGAGACTGATGGCATTGAAGGCCTCCCCCGAGGGCTCAACCCCGATGCGTGAGAGCACGTGTTCTTCACCGCGATCTTCCAGCGCCAAACCGTAGGCCAGCGCCTTGGACACGGACTGAATGGTGAAACTCAAGCGCGTGTCTCCGACCTCATAGACATGACCATCGCGCGTGGCGATGCAGATGCCGAAATGGCTGGGGTTTGCTTTGGAAAGTTCAGGGATGTAATCCGCGACATGACCGTCCATGACGGGTGCGTAACGGGCATGGAGCGTCCTCAAGTACTCTTGGATGGGAGAGAGCATCTTTCCGGCTTAGCAAAGGTTGTGCCAAGTCCTGCAATCTGTTAAACGAGCACCTTGATACGATGGCCTAGAACCCAACGAAATAATTGCGAGCGGCATGAAGCACGTATGTGAAAAAGGCGCTACTTCTGCTTTCTCTCCCATGCCCTCCAATGCCCGTCTCTTCATCTGGTTCCGATTGCTTTTCAATTGTCGCCTCTACTACCCGATCTTCACGGTTCTCTTTCTCGACCTGGGGCTGAGCATTGGCGAGTTCGCCGCGCTCAATGTCATCTGGGCGATCACGATTGTCTTGCTGGAGGTGCCTTCTGGGGCTCTCGCGGATCAGTTTGGGCGCAGGCCACTCATAGTGGCGGCAGGCTGGCTCATGGTGGCCGAGATGCTGGTGCTCTGTCTCATGCCCGTGGGCAATCACGATGTGGTCCTCTGGTTGTTTGTGGTGAATCGCATCCTCAGTGGCACGGCCGAAGCCTGCGCGAGTGGTGCCGATGAGGCCCTGGCCTATGACTCCTTGCCGGAGGCGGAACGCAGCACCCTCTGGCCACGATTGATGGCACAACTCGGACGCGCGATGTCGCTCGGCTTCATCGTTAGCTCGATCAGCGGTTCCATTCTTTACGATCATGCGCGCATCACGCAGCTGCTGTCTTTTTTCAATGCCGGCGATCTGCCGCGCGAATGGACGATGAAGATCCCCCTGGCGCTGAACTTCATCATCGGAGTGGTTTGTCTGCTGGTGACCCTGCGGCTCAAGGAACCTGAACCGAGCATGAAGTCTGTCGAAGCGAAGCAGCCGTTTTTCCAAGAAATGCGCACGGCCTTTCAGCGCATCTTAGACACTGGGCGCTGGATCTGGAGCACCCACACGGTACTGACTCTCATCCTGTTGGGCTTTGTGTTTGATAGCATCATTCGCCTCTTCATGACCGTGGCCAGTAACTTCTATCGCTTGGTCGGCATCACGGAAGCTTGGTATGGGGTGATCGGAGTGGTGGCCTCGTTGTTAGGCCTCGCCACCGCCGGTCTGATGGAGCGGATGTCCACACGCTACAGCTCGACCCTGAACTTTGGAGTCGTCGCTCTCATGGTCTTTGCCGGTCTGCTGGGCGCAGCGCATCCACAGCAGGGCTGGCTGGGCATCGTGATGATCCTGCCGCTCATGCTAGGGATGCGCTTTGCTCAATTCTTCCTCTCCAACTCCCTGAATGCAGCGGTCAGTTCCGAGCGCCGCGCCACCACCCTGAGTTTCCGCGGACTCACGATGAACTTGGCCTATGGCGTCATGACCTTGCTCTTTGGCTGGCACACCCACTGGTTGGAGGGGCGCTTGTCCTTGCCTGCCGAAGACCCGCGTGTCTTCGCCGCCAGTTTGGCCTGGTGGCCCTGGTGGTTTCTCGGCACCTTGATCGTCGCCCTGGCTTGGTTGCGCTGGCGTCGTCCGGTGGCGCAGGGGGCATGAATCCTCAATCGTGACTGCTTGACGAAATTTCCTCTCTTTTTCCACAAAAAGGACTGGCAAAGTTGGCAGTCACGTCTAAAACTCTCGCCCCTCACTCATCCGCGCGGTTAGCTCAGTGGTAGAGCACTGCCTTCACACG
>JAIXVB010000437.1 GCA_027483245.1 Verrucomicrobiaceae bacterium
CAGGACTGGCTGGAAGTCTCCATCGTCGGTGATTTCGAAGAAAAAGCCGCTCTGGAAGCGATTGCCGCCACGCTGGGCACCCTGCCAGCACGCGCTGCGGAAAAACCTGCCTATGCCAAAGAACGTGCCGTCCCCTTCCCCAAAGGTCCGGTGGTCAAAGACATGCCCTTTGAGACAGAGATCCCGAAGGCCATCGCTGCTCTTTATTGGCCCACCGGAGACATGCTGGACATCATGCGCACACGTCGCCTTACCCTGCTTGGCTCCGTGCTGGATGATCGCCTGCGGGTGAAGGTGCGTGAGGAACTGGGAGAAACCTACAGTCCCGCTTGTTACCACGTCGCCAGTGATACCTTCACGGGTTATGGTTACATGACCGCCATGATTGAGTGCAAACCTGAACAGGCTGCCCCCATCACGGAGTTGGTGATCAAAATCGCCGCTGAACTCGCGGAAGGCCCCATCACAGACGACGAGTTCGAGCGCGCCCAGAAACCTCTCCTGACTCAACTGGAGCAGATGCGCCGCGACAACCGTTACTGGTCGCAAAACGTGGTGCGCAATTGCCAGGAACATCCTGAACGCATCGATTGGGCGAAGAACCTGCTCGCGGACTTCACCGGCATTACCAAGGAAGAGATTCAAAAGCTGGCGAAGGAGTTCCTGGAGGCCAAGGCTTCCGTGGCAGTGAAAATCTTGCCTCAAACGAAGTGATTTCGCCTCAATCCGCCAAATCTCCCAAGATTGGCCGTTGAGCATCTGTGAATCGGACTTAATTCGTGTCGGGTTCTGCTGCCTTACGCCTGCTCAGGTGTCTGGCAGCAGCTCCACACACTCTCTCCCGTCTTCCCATGACTCCTCTCTCTCACGCTCGCCAGATTGTGGATACCATGCTCGGTTACCTTGGATTCACGGTGAAAATCGATGAATTGGACGGTCCAGAAGGCCCGACACTTCAGATTCACACAGAGGACTCCCAGCTCCTCATCGGCCGACGTGGAGCGACCATGGAGGACATTCAGTATCTGGTGAATCGGATTTTGCTCCGACACATCCCCGATGCGCCGCGCATCCGGGTGGACATCGAATACTTCCGTTCCATGCGGGAAGATCAAATGGTGGAACATGCGCGTGAAGTTGGAGAACGCGTCCGCCTCAGTGGTCAAAGCCAAGTTCTCGACCCGATGAACAGCTACTATCGGCGCCTGGTTCACAACGTCTTTGTGAACGATCCCGATGTCCAAAGCGTGAGCATGGACGGCGATTCACGGTTCAAACGCATCATGCTGAAGCGCCGGAAATAAGGCAGCCAGGTGCCCTGACTTTTTTCGCAACAAATCGCGGACTTTTCAGCAGTCATTCACAGGTTATTCACAACCGTTGTTGAGACTCTCTTTTTCCGTTGCCAAGGTCCCCAACCAGACAGCCTACGGGATTCCCTCCCCCCAAAGAGATAAGCCGCTTCTTTAGCTCGAGGGACCTGTGGAACACGTGCTTCTGCATAGTGGAACGAAACGAAGCTGACACATTCACCCTTGAATAGGTGATGACTGCGGCATGGCTGAACCGGAATCCAGAGCCCGTCAAAGAATGTATTGCCATGGATTTAAATCGTTCATTATCAACGATTTACAGAACTCTATCCACACCAGTCCTCGACACTGATAGACTCAAAGTTAGAGTGACAGGGGCATGCTCAGGCATCACTTTTTGCTCCATCGCGTATCCCAATAAGGATCGGCCACCGAAGGCCACTGTGAAGAAGTCAGCGGGCCCTCAAGCGCTGTTGGTAACAACTTGGAAGGCGAATTCGATATCGAAGTAAAAGAGGCTTTGTTGCCGAAAATCGGAGGAAAAGATGCCAAAGTTCCGAGTTTCTTCACAACCCTTTTGAAAGGTCGCTTGACAGTCCAAACCCTGGCTTTTTTCGGGGCTGAATCGTTGATTCTGAACGCAAAACGAGGCAGCCCCAGTTTCCCAAGACTGCCTCGAAATCGATCCCAAGGGGCTTATCAGGCAAAAACACCCACCAGCGGCTGACCTTTGTCGGCAATGGTGAAGGGGCGCTTGCTCGGACTGTAGATGATCTGGTCCAGAGGCAGCCCCAGGGCGTAGGCAATGGTCGCGTTCATGTCAGCAATCTGAACTTTGTTCTCGACCACCTCACGGCCTTCCTTGTCAGTTTTGCCATAGGTCGTGCCGCCAGCGATGCCACCACCCGCTAGAACGGCCGAGAAAGCTTTCGGGTAGTGATCGCGACCGACGTTTTGATTGATATCGGGCGTGCGTCCGAATTCAGAGGTCAAAACCACCAAAGTTTCCTTGAGCAGACCGCGTGCATTGAGATCCTGGAGCAGACTGGACAGAGCTTTGTCCAAGGTTTCGCAAAGTTCTGGAACGCGCACGAAGTTGGCATTGTGAGTATCCCAGCCGCCGAGACTGACTTCGACAAAACGAACCCCGCGCTCCACCAAGCGACGCGCCAGCAGGCAGCCTTGCCCAAAGGCTTCTTTGCCATAGCTTTTCCGTAGTTCTTCAGATTCTTCCGTCAGGTCAAAGGCCTTGAGATCCTCCGATTTCATCATCGCCATCGCGTCATCATACATATCGCTGTAGGCCTTCACATTCCGGTGCGGAAAGGTGGCGCGGAAATCTTGATCAAGTTCATCAGCAAGGCTCATGCGCTTACCGAAGCGTTCCTCGGTCAGGCCTGACTGCATTTTGACATTCTTCAGACCATTCTCCGGATTGTTGACGTAAAGAGGATTGAATTGAGCAGGGAAGAAGCCAGCACCAGGATGGCGGCTGTCATTGCCGATGAACACAAAGTTTGGCAGGGTGCTATTGCCACCGGTCTGGAAGACATTCAGCCAAGCGCCCATCGCAGGATGACGAATGGTGCCGCGCAGCTCATAGCTGGTGTGCATCATGTAGTTCCCCTGCTCGTGGGCGCCCTGAGTGGAGGAAAGACTGTTGATCACACAAGCGTGGTGCATTTGGGTGGCCGTGAGCGGCAGATACTCGGAGATGCGCACCCCATCGGCGCTGGTCTTGATCGGTTTGGTCGGGCCTGCAGTCTCGACACCTTCCTTCACATCCCAGGTATCCATGTGGCTCTGCCCGCCCGACATGTAGAGATAGATCACATTCTTGGCCGTGGCCGCTTGCTTGAGCTTGGACGAGTTTTCAAAGGCCGCATGGGCTTTCCCCCCCATGTAGCTGCCAAGTAAGCCCACCCCGAGAAGAGAGGAGGCGGTTTTGGCAGCAAAGTCGCGACGGCTGATTTCGCCGGAGCGAAGAAGTTTGTTGGCGAGTTCTTGTTTCATATCGTGGCGTGGGCTGAACTAAGGTTGTCTTTGAAAGAGGTTACTGAATGAAGATGAACTGCTGGGTGTTCAGGAGGGCATAGACGAGATCTTCCGTCGTGTTCAGCCCCCGATCTTGAGCCTTCAGCCAGACTTCTTTTTCCTTGGCCGTGGGCTTGCGAGTCAAGACGGTCTGATAGATGGCCTCGACCTTATCATCGGGATACTGGGCTTTACTGACCGTCAGCATGAGCTGGCTGAAGCGACTGAGAATTTGCGGCAGCAGTTGACCATTCATCATGGCAAGTGCCTGAGGCACGCTGGCTTCGTGGTTGGCGTTTTCGATGGTCTCACGGTCGCTTTGACCAAACTCACGCAGGTAATGACCGCGAGGAGCCGGGCTGTCGAGTTCAGCCGAGCGCACCCAATTACGACTCTGTTCGTTTCGGGCCCGGAAATAATCCTTCATGGATTTGTCAGGGATACCAAAGAAGGTGGCTTCTTCCTTCCAGACAGCTTCGATTTTGGCACGTTCTTCTTGGGTCTGTTCCTTGGTCTTGGCGGGTTTGTCGTAACCGGGGATGAAAACTTTGTCCTTCACGGTTCCATCGCCCATCACCGACATCATCATGTCCATGCTCGCGGCAGCAACGACTTTACCGTCCTCGTTTCCTGGCGCTAAAACGGTCGGCACGACGCCTGCATTGGCGGCGAGTTTCTGCATGCCTGGCAGGATGAGATTTTGATTCACGGAACTGCGCACTTCGCGCTGGAGCTTGTTCAAATCTGCACTCAGAGCTTTAGCGGTTTCTTTGTCATCGTTGGCTCGGGCCTCCGCGATCTTTTTCTGAATCTCACGCACCTTGTCCGCCTGAGCCTTGTATTTCTGCGCTGATTTCTCGGCACCTGCGAGGACTTCTTCCGCAGACAGTGAATCCATTGAATCACTCACCTTTTTCGCAGCCAAGATGCGATTGGACATCTGCTCGCGCAACGGTTGGTTCGGCATCTCAGGGTTCGGATTGATGAGGGTGACAAAGGAATCCCACATCTGCTCAGCGGTCATGCGGCGCAGCATGGGACCTGTGAAGTGATAGACCACGCCCGGAGCCACTTCTTCCTTGGTCACCGCACGCTGATAGGCGCTGGTGCTGTAAACGACCCGCTGAAAGGCCTTCATGTCATAGTTCAGCTCCACGATTAGCTTTTCCAGGTAAGCCTGAAGATCGGCATTCATCGGCACGCTGGTGTCCATGAGTTCATCAAGGGGCTCGATCAGCGCAAGACCAAAGGCGCGCTTCCACAGGCGATTGACGATGACCTTGTTGAAACGTTCGTTCTGGGGGCTGGTCATCCAGCGAGCATAGGCATCCAACTGGGTCTCACCGGCCTTGGCTTGAGCCGCATGACCAAACATCGTGGCAGGGCTGACGCC
>JAIXVB010000522.1 GCA_027483245.1 Verrucomicrobiaceae bacterium
ACGCGCCCCATGCAGGGCAGCAGCGTCCGCCGCGTCTATGCCTACGAGGTAGCCTCCTCCACCGAGTGGTCCTTTCAGAAATTCGAGCCCCGCTTCCATCCCACCGTCTTCTTTGACATTCAGGAGACGCTGGAAACTAAGATCGCCGCCATGCAGGTCTATGAGAGCGAAACCCGCCTCTTCCCGCACCCGCGTTCCCCGGAGGCCCTGAGAGCCATCGCCCATCGCTGGGGCAGCGTCGTCGGTCTCCAAGCCGCCGAAGCCTTCGACCTCGTCCGCGAGATCCACTGAACCTCCCCGGTCAGAAACTGACACTGCCTGCCAAGAGTTCTTTTCCCGGGGTGTCGAAACTTGGAATGCCCGCCAGGAACTTTTTTCTCCAGGTGTCAAAACTTGGAAGGCTTGCCAAGAACTCTTTTCCCCGGGTGTCGAAACTGGCACTGCTCGCCAAGAACTTTTTTCCGCATGTGTCAAAACTGACACTGCTCGCCAAGAACTCTTTTCCCGGGGTGTCGAAACTTGGCATGCCCGCCAAGAACTCTTTTCCCGGGGTGTCGAAACTTGGCATGCCCGCCAAGAACTCTTTTCCCGGGGTGTCAAAACTTGGAATGCCCGCCAAAAACTCTTTTCCCGGGGTATCGAAACTTGCACTGCCCGCCAAGAACTTTTTTCCCGGGGTGTCGAAACTGACAAGGGTCGCCAGGACTTCATTTCCTAGGGTCGTGGGAATCGCTGAAAAACTCGAGTGCAGTGAGGGATCGTAGGCTGGATGCGTTTGGCGGCAAAGTGGGTCACTGCGGCTCGTGTCAACCACGCCAAACTATCCGGCTTCTTCGACTCCCCAGACACCCTCAAAGCCCCGTCGAACAGGCCACCTGGGGCCGTGGATGGAGACTCCGAAGACCACGATAACAAGAGGCTGTTCTCATCTCGGGGATGTCAGAGCAGCTAAGTCGAAGAATCGAGGACGAGTTCGAGGAGGAGCACGAGGACGATAACGATCTCTGTCTCGACCCTTTCAACGCTTCAAGGGAGGAAGAGTAGGAGTAAGAGGAAGAGAAAGATGCCAGCCCCTCTGGACCCTTTTCTCTTTTCCCTTATCCCTTTCCCCTTCTGCTCCCCCGTTCGCGATAGATCCCCAGGCTGGCCGCGTTCATGCAGCACCCCCTTCTTTATGCGTCTCGCCCTGATCCCAGGAGTCCTGGCTTTCACGACCTGTCTTTCCAGTCATGCCGCAGCCACTCCACCCGCCCCACTCACTGCCTTTCTCGATCAGCATTGCCTGGAATGCCACGACGCAGATGTGAGCAAAGGTGGGTTGGATCTCACCGCGCTTGCCTTTGACCTCACCGACACCGCGGCTCTGCAAAAGTGGCAGCAAGTCTTCAAACGTGTCCGCGATGACGAGATGCCGCCGAAAAAACAACCTCGCCCCGACAAGACCGCCACCGAGAGTTTTCTCACGCAGTTGAAGCAACCGCTGCTCAAAGCCGATGCGGCTGACATCGCCGAGAACGGACGCGTTCGCAGCCGACGCCTCACCCGCACGGAGTATGAGCACACCCTGCATGACCTGCTCGGCATCGACATCCCTTTGAAAGAGCTTCTGCCAGAAGATCGCGCATCCCATGGATTTGAAACCGTGGCCGAGGGCCAACAACTCTCTCATCACCAGCTGGGGCGTTATCTCGATGTCGCTGACCGAGCCCTGGATGAAGCCTTCACACGCGCTCTGGAGGGTGATGCAACCTATCAAAAACATCACACGCCCAAGGAGCTCGCCAAGTTCACCCGTGGCAATTATCGCGGCCCCGATTTCCGCGATGGCAAGAGCCTCTCCTGGCCGATCACTCTGCAATTCTTCGGTCGCATGAAAGTCACCGAAGCACCTGCTGATGGCTGGTATCGCATCACCCTGCGTGGGGTTCATGCCATCAACCCCAGCTCCGATGGAGCCGTCTGGGGCACCCTGCGTTCCGGCATCTGTTACTCCAATGCCCCCCTGCTCTCCATGATCGGTTTGGTCGAGGCCACCACCACCCCACGTGACCTCGTCTATGAGGCTTGGATTCCCAAGGATCACATGCTCGAACTCAAGCCCAACGACGCCACCCTCAAGCGTGCCAAGACCGGAGCCAACGGTGGCAACGTCTCCTTTGAAGGGCGCGATCTGGCCAAGGATGGCTTCGCTGGCATCGCCCATCACGGCATCGACATCCAGCGCATCCACCCAGTGGCCGATGCCTCAACGGTGAAGCAACGTTTGTTTGGCGAGATCGATGTCCAACAAGCTGAAAAACAGGCCCTGGACACCCTTGTCCAACGCTTTGCCACTCGCGCCTTTCGTCGCCCGGTCTCACCCGCACAAATCAGTCCTTACCTCGCCATCGGACACGGCATTCTCAAAGAGGGCGAGCCCCTGCTCAAAGCCCTGAAAGCCAGCTACCGCGCCATTCTCTGTTCACCTCGTTTCCTCACCTTCATCGAAGCTCCCGGCCCGCTCGATGACCACGCCATCGCCACACGCCTCAGTTATGCCCTCTGGGTTTCCATGCCGGATGCAGAACTCCGACAACTCGCGGATCAGGGACAACTGCGTCAGCCTCAAGTCCTCGCCCAACAAGTCGAACGCCTGCTGACCGATCCCAAATCCAAACGTTTTCTCCACAGCTTCACCGATCAATGGCTGAAGCTGAATCAGATCGACTTCACCAGTCCTGACACCCGCCAGTTCCCCACCTTTGATGCCGTCGTTCAAGAATCGCTCCTTCAAGAAACTCGCGCTTACATCAACGAACTGATCGAAAAAGACCTGCCCGTCACACAGCTCATCGACTCCGATTTCGCTTTCCTCAATGGCCGTCTCCTGCGCCATTACAATGGCGACCAACAACCCGTCACGGCTCTCAAAGGGAACAAAAAACGCCCCGCCAAAACGGCTCCAGTCCCGCAGACCGAAAGCCTCCTCACAGCCCAACTCAAGCCCGGTCACAACCTCCAAAAGATCCAACTTCCACCCGCCTCAAAACGCGGCGGACTGGTCACTCAAGGTGCTCTTTTGAAAGTCACCGCCGATGGCACCAGCACCTCCCCCGTCGTGCGCGGCGTCTTCATCAACGAACGCCTGCTCGGCATCCACATTCCCCCACCCCCGCCCGGCATTCCGGCCATCGAACCTGATATTCGTGGTGCCACCAGCATTCGAGACCAACTCGAAAAACACCGCAGCAACGAATCCTGCGCCAGTTGTCATCAAACCATCGACCCACCCGGCTTCGCGTTGGAAAATTACGACCCCGTCGGTGTCTGGCGCAGCGGTTATGGCAAAGACAGCCAAGGAGCCAAGGTCAACCCCAGCGGCACCACACCGGATGGAGCGGCCTTCAGCGACCTCGGCACTTGGAAACAAATCTACACCCAACGCCCACAGCAACTTGCACGCGGTTTTGCCCAACACTTCCTCACCTACGCCACCGGTGCTCCCCCGCATTTCAGCGATGAATCAACGCTGGATGCCATCGCCCAACGAGCCACCGGGCTCCGCTCCATCCTCCGCGAAGTCGTGTTAAGCGAAGTCTTCCAAATGAAGTGACGGTTGGTTAAAGCCACCTCGACCGCGATTGCTCAATAGCGGCAGATGGCAGCGGCACCGGTCTGAGTTGGCATCAGCGCAGCCGGGATGACCATGACAGTGCCGCCCAGCTTCACGACCCATTCGCCCAGATCATCCAACAGATCGTCGGTCAGAGGATGGTCAGGATCGGAGAAATCGACATTGCCCGTTCCAGGATGAATGCGCCCAACAACCTCACGATCTGCCTCAATCAGCAGGGTGGCGATTCGGGCCGCCACCGCCGCCTTGGCAACCTCAGAAAGGTCATCCAGGCCGAGGCCCTGCGATTTTGCCACCTGAAAGTCATCAGCCAAGGAGGTGAGCCGCGCTTCATACTGCGGCTCAAAAATCTCCCAAGCTCGATCACGAAGCTCCTCGTGCGAGAGCCCCTCGGCATTGATTTTCAGACCTTCGGCGAGCAAGAACGGGTTGTGACTGACCTGATGAAATAGATGGTGATGCTCTGGCAGTGCCACAAGTAGAAGCGGCAGTCCTGAGGGACGCGAATAGACATCCAGCACCATGCGATCCACCGCACGGAAGTAGCGATCCGCATCGATGTCCACCTCATCATCCTTGGTGCCGTGACTGTGATGCAGCGCCACACTGCCCCCACCGATTCCACCTGCTGAGTTGGTCGTGCGAGTTGGCTCTGTCAGCTCTTCGCCCAGCGCTTCATTGATCGTTCGTGGGCTTCCCGCTGCGATCTGAATCACTTCGAGGCTGTTGCGACTGCCTTCATAGAGTTTGATGTCGTGTTGGTTCAAACTGAGGATCTGATAACGATCCGTGGATTGCAGAAAGCTACGCAGAGGCTTCGTGTGAAAGGTATCCGCCACCACCACCAACTCCTGAACCGTGCATGACAAGCCAACCACGCTGAAGTGCCCAGGAGCCCCAAATACCGCCAAGCCATCTTGAGTGTGATTCCAAAAATCTTCGTCGAGACCCAAGGCCTCGAAGGGTTCCATCAGCGTGGTGATTTGGTCTTGGGAGTATTTTTCTTTGAGCTGCAGTTCCATCTCTTTCAGCAGACTCCGATACCGAATCGGATCCTGCTTGCTCTCGGGATGACGACGATGCGTGGGCTGATAAAGGGAGAGGCAAGGGAGATTGTGCTCACCGGTGAGCTGGGCTAAAAAATCGGCGGTCAGTGTGTTCATGGGAAAGCAACCACTGCCCATGAACCGCAGTCACTGCCATGGGGTGTAACCCGACTCCGCGACTTCCCCTGCCAACTGGACAAGGGCGCTACCCATGCGGAGGCAGACCGCGGTCGAGTTGGCAACCCTCTGCAGACTGCGGCAGGCCCTGGCACGTTTTGAGCACAGAGTCGGATAGATCCAGAGAACTCGTTCGTTTCAGCAGTCCCCATGAGCACCTTCACCACTCAACGCCATCTTTCCCGTCGTTCGCTGCTTCGCGGGGCGGGGGTCTCGCTCGCGCTGCCTTGGCTGGAGGCGATGA
>JAIXVB010000309.1 GCA_027483245.1 Verrucomicrobiaceae bacterium
CGATCCGCCATCTGCTGCCCGGTCAAACCCGCCGCACTGCCCAGCTTCATGGGACCACTCATCGCACGCCAAACTTTGCGAGCGATCCAGATGAAAAAGAACACGACACCGCCAAACACTGACAGCCCGAGAAATGGAAAACCCATGTTCCCTTCCGGCTCTTCAGGAGCCTCAGGGACAGGCAAATCAATCACCCGCCGCACCGGCAGGCTACCCGGTTTGACCTGCGGTGGATTGGGTTCCGCGAAGCGAGGTTGCGCGCTGGGCGCAACGGCTTGTGGCGGAGCCGCGTCGATGCTGCAAACGATGCGGAATCCATTGTCCGCATTTCGGCTTTTGGGATCGTTGCGATAACGCTCGGCACTGCGGGAGCGGGATTTACCGCTGAGAAAAGACCCCCCGCGCAGAACACGGCGTGGTTTGTCCGAGAGGTTGGCGTTGTTTTGCAGAGGATCGGTGATGTTTCCCTCTGGGTAGGGTGCATACCAATCGCGGCACCACTGCCACACCGGCCCATAAAGATCCGAGATGCCCCATGCATTGCCCGGCTTCCCCCCGACACGATAGGTCTGTGCTTGAGCATTCTCACGGAACCAAGCCACCAAATCCACAGGCTCACGATACGTCGCTTCAGGGGTGCCCGCACGGCAGGCATACTCCCATTGCGCCTCGGTGGGCAGGTTCACTTCACGAAAGGTGCGCGCCTTGATCCATTGGCAAAAAGCCAGGGCATCCTGATAAGTCACCATCACGACCGGGTGCTCATCGGTCTGTTCGAATCCAGGATTTCTCCAGGTGAATTCGGACCGCTGCACAAGCTCACCATTCACCACTCCGTAACCGCCCGAGGTGCCTTTTTCAGCCTCCGTGCGGTAGCGTGTCGCTTCGACAAAACGGGCAAACTGACCCCGTGTGACCACGTGACGCCCGATGTAAAAATCCTGCGTCAAAGTGACCTGTCGCTGCGCTTCATCGGCCTCACGTCCTGGTTCATCCTCAGGAGAGCCCTGCATGAAAGTGCCCGCTTTGACCCGCACCAGTGGCAGCTCAACCTGCGACCCCAAATCCAGGGTGAGTTCTTCAGCCCCCAAAGGAACCGCGAGGAGTCCCAAAGATGAAACGAGCGCGGAGAGCAGGTGTGTTTTCATGCTGGCAAAGTGACGCAACTTTGCCCGTGATCCTCAGGCTTGGCGAGGAGAAATGCCGCCCCATCAAAGCTGCCCGACAGAACAGCCTCAGTTATCGCTGACGTGTCATCGCGCCCTTCAGCGCCGTGCGGTAGTTGATCACCGCATCTGCCATCGCTGCGGTCACGGATTGACGATAGGTGTCGGATGCGATCAGGCGGCACTCGGTGCCATTGGTGACAAAACCCCCTTCAAACAAAATGCCGGGTTTCTTGCAGCCTGTGAGCACGCTCCACTGCGCGCGTTTGATGCCGCGATCGACAAATTTGAACTTGCTGATGACCATCGCATGGACTGCGGTGGCGAGCGCGATGTTCGCAGAATCGTGCGAGTTCCCCGTGAGGCCGTAGGCATTGTAACCGCCTCCACGCTCAAGGCTGGCCGAACTGCCCTGGGGAGTCAGCGCAAAGGTCTCGATGCCTGTCGCCGCGCTGCCGCCTGAATTGAAATGCAGGCTGATGAAGATGCTGTTTGGCGTGGCATTGGCGATGGCGACACGACCGCTCAGCGTGATGAAAGTATCCGTGCTGCGGGTCAGGATCACCTTGAAGCCGCGCTTGGTCAGCGTGTCTTTCAGAGCGAACGCCATCTTGAGGGCAAAGTCTTTCTCATAACCGTAAACACCACGCGCGCCGGCATCGTGGCCCCCGTGGCCGGCATCGATCACCACGGTATCAAAAACCTCCGCATCGGAGATGTAAGTCGGGCGCAGGACAGGGTCGATCAGCTTGCACAGATCCAACCGCGAAAAGAGTGCCTTGCCACCGGATTCCTGAACCGGATAACTGAGGATGAACTTGATGTTATTGATCAGCATCTCCTGACTGCCAATCGTGCCTTTCATGACCAAATTGTTTGAGCGCAACCAGACGTGCTGGCCCTCGACCTTGTAGGTGCTGAAGCGGTAAAATTGATGAATGCTGTCTCCGGTGATGTAATCGCGCCCACCGATTTTCACGATTTGCCAGCCCGTGTTGGAGGGCAGACGTGTGGCGACTTCAGGTGCCGGAGTCGGGGTGGAAGCGGCCTTCGGAGCTGCCGGTTTTTCCTCCTCTTTCTCGCTGTCGAATTCACTCTCGGGCTTGTCTTTGGGAGCGGAAGCCGTCTTCTTTTCAGGCTCAGCCGTCGGTTTGGTCACCGGGATCGTGACGGTCTTCTTCGCAGGAGTCGCGGCGGGTTTCGTAGCAGCCGTGGACTTTTTCGGGGTCGTTGTCGATTTCGACGCAGTGCCGCTGCCCGACTTGGGTTTGGTCGTCGTGACCTTGGGGGTTGGTCCAGGGGTCGTCGGTTTGGCCTTGGGGGCTTCTTTGACCTCTGCCGGGGAAGGTGGCGGCGGGGGAGTCTCTTTCTTTCCCCCACCGAAGATTCGGCCGATGAAACCGGGCTTGTCTCCATCCGGTTTGGCCACATCTGCTTCAGCCGAAGTCAATGACAGAAGGCTCAACGCCATCAGGAAGCGGAGGGAAAAGCATGGGAGGGCGTGCGTGACGAATCTCATCGGTAACAGCTCAAAATGAAACGACGCGGCAGGGCCGCCAGGGCAACCATAGTAGGCGCGAACCTGCGTTTAGCAAACAGACAGATGAACCCCTATCTCTTTGGAAAATAAACTTCCTCGCCGACTAGGACACAGGATCATGCATGGGAGTGATTGACAGAGAAGCCTTTGCTCGTGTGTTCTGTGTTCATGCGCCCCACCGCTCTCGCGTGTCTCCTTCTCTGCCTCAGCCCCGCCTTTTCTCAGGAAAAACCGAAGAAAAAGTCCACGCCACCCAAGGTCCCGGAAACTCCCGCCACCACGCCCTGGGGGGATTTTGTGGAAAAAGATTTCCCGTTTTTCAGCAGCGTGCTCGACTGCCGTGAACTCGGCGCGGGATTCCCCAAAGACAATCTGACCCCACGCGGCCTCATTTTGAACCTCGGCCACAATCTCTGGGCCTGCTTCGACACCGACCTCCTGCGCATCGCCTGCATCTGGGA
>JAIXVB010000332.1 GCA_027483245.1 Verrucomicrobiaceae bacterium
CAATCCCGCCCCCGCGCCTGAAATCGCGGTTGCCTTCAATGGCAATGATGTGGCGGATGGGTCCACGACGATTGCGGTGCTCAATGGCACGGACTTTGGCAGTCTGCCGGTGGTGGGGGCGACGCAGGATCACAGTTTTGTGATCACCAATTCGGGCACAGCGAATCTGACGCTGGGGACGGTGTCGGTGACGGGTGACTTCAGTGTGGAGCAGCAGCCCTCCAGTCCGGTGGCAGCGGCGGGCACGACGAGTTTTGTGATTCGCTTTAACCCGACGACAACGGGCACGCGCAGTGGCACGGTGAGCTTTACGACCAATGATGCCAGTGAGGCCACCTACACCTTTGACGTGCAGGGCACGGGCCTGGGACCGCAAACCTTTGACCTGGTCGGCAATCCTTTGGGCAATGCACCGTATGAGGGTGGGGAGACCTACATCCTGACGACCAACTCGGCACCGACAGACATCCAGCTGACGGCCAACTCGGTGGCTGAAAACGCGGGTGCCAATGCGGTGGTGGGGCTGCTGAGTGCGACCGATCCTGAAGTGGCGCAGACGCATACCTTTAGCCTCGTGGGCGGCATGGGCAGCAGTGGCAATGCGAGCTTTAACATCCTGGGCAATCAACTGCGCCTAACGGCCAGTGCGGACTTTGAAACGCAGGCGAGCTATTCGGTGCGCATCCAGGCGGCGGACAGTGGTCCGGGCAATCTGACGTATGAGGAAGTCTTCACGATCACGATCACGGATGCCAATGACGCGCCGGTGATCACCAGCAACGGAGGCTTGGCCACAGGCACCCAGAACGCATCTGAAAATGCGACCCTGGTTAGCACGGTGACGGCGAACGATGTGGATGTGCCTGCTCAGACCCTGAGCTACAGCCTCACCGGCGGTGCGGATCAGTTGAAGTTCAGCATCACCAGCGGTGGAGCGTTGAGCTTTGTGACCGCGCCGAACTTTGAAGTGCCGACTGATGCGAACACGGACAACGTGTATGAGGTCACGGTGCAAGTCAGCGATGGCAATGGCGGAACCGACACGCAGGCCTTGAGTGTGACGGTGCAAGATGTCAATGACGCGCCGGTGATCACCAGCAACGGAGGCTTGGCCACCGGCATCGATGACGTCGATGAAGAACTGGTGACGGCGGTGACCACGGTGACAGCGACGGATGAAGATGTGCCAGCCCCGACGCTGATCTACAGCCTCGCAGGCGGTGCCGACATGTCCTTCTTTACCATCAATGGCAGCACAGGAGCCCTGAGCTTCCTGAGCGCGCGCAACTTTGAAGCCCCAGCCGATGCGAACACAGACAACGTGTATGAAGTCACGGTGCAAGTCAGCGATGGCAATGGCGGCATCGATACGCAGGCATTGAGCGTGACGATCAATGACATCGCCGACATCCCCGTCATCACGGTGGATCCGCTGAGTCAGACGGTGCCTGTTTACACCGATGTCACGCTCAGTGTCACGGTCACCGGTCTGCCGACCCTGACCTATCAGTGGTTCAAAAACAACGTGGCTATCCCCACGGCGACAGCGGCCACTTACACGATCACCGACGCTGTGCGTGCCGATGCAGGCAGTTACACCGTGGTGGTCACCAACACCTATGGCAACGACACCAGCGGCGCAGCCGTCATCACCATCGGGGCGCGCAACGTGCTGGAGTCCGATGACACCCTGCCGCTGCCCGGCAACGCCGGAGCCACGCTCTACCGCCCGGTCGCAGGCATGCTCAGCCCGACGGGCAAAGTCATCCTCAACTCCCTGGCCACCATTGGCCTAGGCGGCATCACCTCAGCCAATGATCAGGTGCTGCTCACCGATGTCTCCGGCAGCATCCAGAGCATCGGCCAAGAAGGCATGAGCGTGGGCAGCGGCACGCTCTCGCGCCTGTTCTATTACCTCAACGTCACGGCCACCGACACCGCGAACTACCGCGCCGTGGTCAATGGCACGACCGGAGGCGACACGGCCTACTTCATCTCGCCGGATGGAGCCAGCCTGGAGATCCTGAGTCAGAAAGGCGACGAAGCCCCCGAAGGCGCCGTTTACTTTGCCAGCCACGCGTCCCCGCAGGCCACCGCTGCGGATGGCACGGTGTATTTTGACAGCACACTGACGGGTGCCGGGGTGACGATCAAAAACGAGTCGGGTGTGTGGTATGACATCGGAGGCAGCCTGGGAACACTGGCGCGAGAAGGCGATCAAGCCCCCACCGGGACGACGGTCGCGGATCAGGCCTGGTATGGTCAGATCATGGGAGGGTCCGTGGTAGCGGGAGCCGCCGGAGCCTCATTCATCGCCGAACTGGTGGCCGATCCTCTCAACGCCGCGAACAAGACCGATGGTGCGCGCAACATCGCCATCTTCAGTGGCACACCAGGCAATGTCAGCGTGGTGTTGAGAAAAGGCGACGTGGTGGATGGCGTCACGTTGCAGTCCTTCAACGCAGTGTCGGTGAGTCCAGACGGCGCGCATGCCACGGTGGCCGCGCTGCGGCAAATCAACGGCGTGGACAGCACCAACGCACAGGCCTTGATCTACAAACCTGCGAGTGGCCCCGCGCAGAAAGCAGCGCAGAAAAATCAGATGGTGGGCACAGCGGGAACGATCAAAGTCATTGAGCGCATCTTTGCGGCCAATGACGGGCAAGTGATCTTTGAAGTGACGCTGAACACCGCAGCGACGATGGACAACGCCTTGTGTCGTTGGAGTGCGGCGGGAGGCGTGGAAGTGCTGCTGCAAGAAGGCACGGCCTCACCTGGAGGCGGCAACTACGGAGCGCTGAAGACGTTCTCGGTGAGTGGGAACGGCAATTTATTGTTCCAAGACACGCGAGCGATCTGGAGAGACGTGGGCAATGGGATGGAACTGGTGATCAAGAATGGGGATGCAGTGACCCTGAACGGATTGCCAGCGACCGCCTTGTCACTGAGTGGGACCGATGAAACGCAGAACACACGCAAAGCCGGAGGCGGCTTTGGAGCAACGATCAACGACGACGGCGTGGTGCTGATCATCGCATCGGTGGGCGGAGGGAACTACGTGGCACGATTGGTGCCGTGAGGAAGAGCGCGGGGCAGAGGGAAAAGGGATAAGAGAAAAGGGTGAGAGGCCGCGAGAGCGCCATCCTTCTCTTCCTCTTCCTCTTCCTCCCAGGATGCTGTGAATGCGTCGAGCCAGAGATCGTCCTCGTCCTCGTCCTCGATTCTCCCGCATTGAGATCTCTCACGCCCCAAAGAACAAAAGCATCCCTCCAACTGTGGGTGGGCTGAGAGGGTCAGTACATTGTTCATGCTTCAGCATGAACAATGAACGCACCTCATTCATCACGCTCCCAGACATGCAGAAGCATGCACAACGTACTCAGAATCTTCGAACCCAGGCTGAAAGCCGATGTGACTGAGGTTCAGTTATCGCAGTCCATGGAACCCCAAGCCACGGACTAAAGTCCGAACTACGAACTCAAGCCGCTGCAGGCAGGACTCAATGAGCCGCAAAATCCTGTAAATCTTGCCCATCCTGTTAATCCTGTAGCTTGGCCGCGAAATGCCGATTGAATCCGATGGCACAGCATTGCAGAAAGTTGCAGGTGCCCAAAAATGTTTTGGCGGGCCATTGCAAAAGGTTGCAGGGACGCTGAAATCGCCTGAGGCGATGGCGGGGACGCTCGCTGGTGCATCCCACTTTTTTGTCTCGACCTCCTCATGAAACGAATCCTCTTGTCTGGCTGGCTGTTGGTAAGCTTTGCCTGAGCGGGACAGGAGAAGAACGTCGTGGCGATTTCCTGAAACTTTTCTTCCCGAGGACGGCATGTAGGGTGGGGTTTCTGCCATGACTCGTTCTCTGGTTTCTTTTCACACGACTCGCTGGA
>JAIXVB010000205.1 GCA_027483245.1 Verrucomicrobiaceae bacterium
CTCTAAACGATGTTGCCGGATTTCCGAATCGCGCGCAGCAGGCGCCAGCCAAGAAAGAGGCTGAGCATGTAACCCAGGGCCCCAAAGATCGAGACACCCCAGAGGAGCGGTTTGGCCTCGCGACTCCAGAGCTCAGATGAACCCAGAAAAATCGCGGCGGTGAGCACGCCCAGCACGAGTCGATTCACGATGGGATCGAGATGGCGATGATCCAGATGAACAGTCAGGGTTCCATCGCGAAACCGCGCCATGAGATCCGCTAAATCTCGCGGCAGCACACTGAGGAAACGATCCCAGTCACGATACGTGCGCCGCGCCCGCCGAACCAAACGTGTGGGCGACAATCGACGCAGGATCATGCGCTGACAAAAGGGCTGGATGAGTTCCGCCAAGGACACCTCGGGACTGAAGCGACGGCTGGTTCCTTCCAAGACGATGATCGTTTTCAAAAGAACGGCCAGGGGTGGCGGTAAGGTGATGTGGTAACGGCGAATGATCTCAATCAACGAGGTCAGCGCACTGCCCACATTGATGTCGCTGAGCGGATGCCCGACGTAATCGGCCATGAAGTCGTCCAGGTCTGCGCGCAGGCGTTCGCGATTGAAGTCGGGCGGCACGGCCCCCAACCTCAAGACCTGCTCTGTGACTTGCGAGGAATCATTTTCCACAATGGCCAGCAG
Organism: Verrucomicrobiaceae bacterium; assembly: GCA_027483245.1. Taxonomy (GTDB): domain Bacteria; phylum Verrucomicrobiota; class Verrucomicrobiia; order Verrucomicrobiales; family Verrucomicrobiaceae; genus Prosthecobacter. The sequence continues at coordinate 681 of JAIXVB010000205.1, forward strand.
CAGTGCCTCCACCTCATCCCGCAACTCATCATCGATGCGCCCGACCTGCCCACAATCAATCACACCGACCACACAACCGGGCAACAGCATGAGATTTCCAGGATGAGGATCGGCATGGTAAAAGCCATCGCGAAAGACCATCTCCAAATACATGTTCGCGCCGCGTTTGGCGAACTCCTCCAGGCTTTCACCGGAAGCTCTCAGGGCCTCAATGTCGGTGCCGGTGATGCCTTCCAGCCGCTCCATGGTGATGATTTGGTGCGAGCAAAGTTCCTCAAACACGGCGGGGATGCGAACGTTGGGCTCCTCCTCAAAATGCCGCCTGAACTCTTCGATGTTGCGCTTCTCATACGTGAAATCCATCTCGCGCAGCAGCGCCTTGCGGAACTGGCGCACGATGGCCACGGGCTGATAGGGGCGAAGACTGGGCGAATGTTTTTCCAGCAACTCAGCCATCGCCTGGACGATCTCCAGATCGGTGGTGCTTTTGCCTTCGATGCCACCGCGCCTCACCTTGACCACGACACGTTCGCCGGTGTGGAGTCGCGCCGCATACACCTGCGCGATGGAGGCCGCGGCGAGGGGTGTCTCTTCAAACTCCGCAAACAATTCCTCCACCGGCTGCCCCAGATCCGCGAGGATGATTGCCCGCGCGATCTCGCCGGATTCGGCAGGCACATTGGACTGTAGCTCTGCCAATTCCGTGGCCATTTCAGAGCCGACCAGGTCAGGTCGTGTGCTGAGCATTTGCCCGAGCTTGATGAAGGTGGTGCCGAGTTCCGTCATCGCCAACCGCACACGCGCTGCCGTGGTGAGGTCCGTGAGCTTCTGCCCATCTTCGCTGCGCAGTCGATTGTTCAGCCAGGGATATTCGAATCCACCAAACAGGTCGGCCAATCCATACTTTCCCAACACGGCCGCGATCTCGCCCAGCCGTTTGGCGTGGCGTTCCAGTCGGGCAAGAGGTTCGATCTTCATGCTCGCAGTTTAGCCAGCAGGACCAACTTCCAAGCGCGTTCACCGAAAACATCTCCGCGTCCCAAGACGCATCACCAATAAAAAAAGAGAACGAGCCCGAAGGCTCGTTCTCCCAAAGGTCAGGCCATGCAAGGCAACGCCTTACAGTGCTGCGATGCGACGGCAGACTTCCTCGACATTCGCACGGCTGTTGAAAGCGCTGATGCGGAAGAAGCCTTCTCCGGCACTGCCGAAACCACTGCCAGGCGTGATGACGACGTTGGCTTCATTCAGCATTTTATCGAACATCTGCCAGCTGGTCAGGCCATTCGGTGTGCCCACCCAGACATAGGGAGCATTGACACCGCCGAAGACGCTGAGCCCTGCTTTTTGGCAGGCTTCCACGAGGAGCTTGGCATTGCCCATGTAGTGCTCGATCAGAGCCGCGACCTGAGCTTTGCCTTCTGAGCTGTAAATGGCCTCTGCACCGCGCTGAACGATGTAACTCACGCCATTGAACTTCGTGCTGTGACGGCGGCTCCAGAGAGGATGGATGGCCAGAGGGGTGCCGTCTTTCTTTTTGCCCATGAGGCCTTTGGGGATCACCACGATGGCGCAGCGCACGCCGGTGAATCCGCCGTTCTTGGAGAAGCTGCGGAACTCGATGGCGACATCGCGGGCACCCTCGATCTCATAGATGCTGCGAGGGATGGCAGGGTCCTGAATGAAGGCCTCATAAGCGGCATCATAGAGAATCACGGTGCCATTGGCTTTGGCATAGGCGACCCAGGCTTCGAGCTGGGCGCGCGTGGCGGTGGCACCGGTGGGGTTGTTTGGATAGCAGAGATAAACGAGGTCCACCGGCTCACTGGGGATCTCCGGGACGAAGCCGTTTTCAGGCGTGCACTTCAGGTAATGCAGGCCAGCGTAGGCACCGGACTCATCGGCCTCGCCGGTGTTTCCAGCCATGACATTGGTGTCCACATAGACGGGGTAAACCGGATCGGTGATGGCGATTTTGTTGCCACAGCCGAAGATGTCCAAGATGTTGCCGGTGTCACACTTGCTGCCGTCGGAGATGAAGATTTCATCGGCATCCACATTGAGGCCACGCGCTTTGTAATCGTTGTCAGCAATGGCATTGCGCAGGAAGTCGTAACCCTGCTCGGGGCCGTAACCACGGAAGCTGGAGCGATCGCCCATTTCATCCACGGCCTTGTGCATGGCGGTGCGCACCGCTTCAGGCAGGGATTCAGTCACATCGCCGATGCCACAACGAATGAGTCGCTTGGCCGCTTCTGGATTGGCTTCCGTGAAGGCCTTCACGCGACGCGCGATTTCAGGGAACAGGTATCCGGCTTTGAGCTTGAGGTAGTTTTCGTTGAGGTAGGCCATGGCAGTGAAAAATGGGCCGCCAGTGTGGCGCGCCGCAGCAGGGATGCAACTGGGGAGAGTGAAACGAACTTCCGAGTTGGGGGATCAATGAAGCGTGTCGAACGAAGGAGGATCGTCGGTGTGCAGCAAAACGCCCTGACCTTGCGGACAGGGCGTGGTGAGTGGAAACAGACGTCAGATCAAGGCAGCTTGCGCACCCAGATATTGCGCAGGCGCAGCGGAGGATTGTTTTTGTGATCCTGAAGGCGCAACGCTGCTGTGGCCGGGAAGCTACCGCTGTAGTCGGTGACGTTTTTGTGCTTGGTCGGCCCCATGATCTTGGTGTGGACCTGCACACAGACGCCATTCACAAACGTGGTCACATAGGCTGGCTCAACGACCTTATCCCCGTCCAACTTGGGAGCAGTGAAGATGATGTCGTAGGTCTGCCATTCGCCGGGCTTCTTCACCGCGTTGACCAAGGGAGGTGTCTGCCCATAGATGCAGCCGGTCATACCATCGGCATAGGTGGGGTTGTTGTAGGTGTCGAGCATCTGGCACTCGTAGCGATCCATGAAAAAGACGCCGCCGTTGCCCTTCTTCTGGGAGTTGCCTTCGGTATGGGGCTCGCTCTTCCATTCGATGTGGAACTGGCAGCTGGCGAATTCCTGCTTGGTCCAGGAGTCACCGCCATCGACGAGCAACTCACCGTTTTCGATCTTCCAGGCGCAGGGAGCCCATTCATTGGTGGGCTTGCCCTTGTCGTCTTTCTTCTTGGATTGGAAAGCGTCGGTGTTGGAGCCATCAAAGAGGATGATCGCATCCGCCGGAGGTTGGCCCAGCTTTTCACCGGGAGCCACGTATTCAGGACGCGGACGATCGATGTCGTGGACCTTCCACTGCGTGCCAGGGATGACAGGCGTGTCGGAGTAACCGATGGGAGAAGGCTTGTCATCCGCAGCATGGCTGAGGCAGGCGACAAAGAGGAAGAGAGAGGCTGGAAGTGCTTTCATCATGGGAGGCACGAAACGAGCACGCAGCGGCCATGTTGCAAGGGCAGGCTGATAAAGGAGTAAAAAGGGGTTGCGTATTCCGCAGCAGATGGAAGACTGCTCTCCCAACAGACCGCGGGGTGGAGCAGCCCGGTAGCTCGTCAGGCTCATAACCTGAAGGTCACAGGTTCAAATCCTGTCCCCGCTACCAAATGAAGGCCGTGCAGCAATGCACGGCCTTCACCTTTTA
>JAIXVB010000107.1 GCA_027483245.1 Verrucomicrobiaceae bacterium
CATCTGGCGGATCATCATGGGCGCGGATTGCAGCCCGAGCGCGATTTCCTCTTCGGCCGTGGGGAAGGCGAGGCGTTGGGTCCTGCCGGTGAACTCATTTTCAAACTCCGTGGTGCCCAAGTAGTGATAGGCGATCGAGCCACCAATGATCAGCAGCGCAATGATGATCCGTGGATGACAGCCAAAACCACGCTGCCTCTCGGGATAGTAGTGGCGAATGGGGCTGAGGAGTCGCTGAAAGAGTGTCCACATGAGTGGGATTGATAAGCGGCGTGTGAAAGATGTCACGAGCTGACTTCGTGCCGTTGTTAGGCGTAAAAATCTGATTCGTCGTGCTGAATGCACGTGAGAAAATTGCGGCTGTTCTCATAAAGCATGAAGGTCTTGCGTGGGAGACTTGCGTTACTAAGTTCAAAAGTCCCTGATTTCATCTTCACCATGCAGTCATCATTCCGGGCGCTGGGCGCTTTTTTCCCTTCTGTCTCCACGGTTGCTTCAGCCTCATGGGCAGCTTCAGCAGGTTCTGACATGTACTCTACTCAGAGCATCGACGCAGACTTCAAGGGATTGAGCCGCAGCCTGATGAACTATGGGGCTCCAAGATGGAAATCATCTGAGAAAAGCTTAACTGGCGGCTTTTTCTCTTTTTCTGAATCCTGCCTCGCGTGACTAAGCTTCAGAGCTAACTGCCTTCATTCATCCACTTTATGCAAAACCTCGCTGACATCACACGCCGATCCTTATCTTCGCTCGTTGCGGTTTCACTGATAACTCAGCTCACTCTGCCCCAGCTGAAGGCTCAAGATTCTGGATTGGATGCTGCGTTTGTGAGCACGATCAGCCCCGGACTCACACCTGATAGCTATGTGCCACCCCCTGCGGCGGCTAACTTCACTTCGGGCACTGGGGCGGTCAACGCCGTCGCGCTCCAGTCCGATGGCAAGATTATCGCCGGGGGGAACATCTCGCGCTTTCAAGCGCCTCCTGCGGGCTCGCCCATGAGTGCGCTGAAGCGCATTCTTTCCACGGGAGTTTTCGACACGGCCTTTAACTCGGGTGGCGCGGGGCTTGCGGCTTCATCGGGTCAACCCGAGGTCAATGCTCTTCTCACCGACACCGCTGATCGTATCTACGTCGGGGGAACTTTTGCCAGCTACAATGGCACCGCTCGCTCGGGTATCTTGCGTTTGTTGGCCGATGGTTCGCTGGATCCAGATTACGCGCCAACAGGCCTGACCGGCTCGGTTCGGTATGCCCAGGCACTGGCTTTGCAAGCCGATAACAAACTCCTCGTCGGTGGGGGTTACACCAGCATCAATGGCACCTTTCGCAAACACCTTGCGCGGCTTTTGACCACAGGCGCTCTCGACACTTCCTTTGATCCTAACGTGGCCCTAAGTCTCGCCACATCGGTCCGCTCAGTCGCCCTTCAGCCTGACGGTAAAATCATCGTCGCAGGCACCAATGCTTTGGGTAGCTTTGATACGGCCCCACTCCTCGTTCGTCTCAATGCGGACGGCACGCTTGATGCCTCGTTCTCGGCGGCTCTGACCCCTGTCACAGGCGCGGTCAGTAAAGTCGTGGTGCTGCCCGATGGTCGCATTGCAGCCACCGGTTTTCTCACGCTGGCACCCTCAGGCAATGAAGTGGATCTGGCGGTTTTTCTCCCCGACGGCTCACTCGACACCGCCTTTCAAGCGGCTCTTGGTTCCGGGCCCAATGGCTCCGTTCTTGACCTCCTGCTTCAGCCGGATGGGACGTTGCTAGCCGCGGGTGTTTTTAATCTCTGGAATGGCCAACCTCGCGCTTCGATCGCACGTCTCGCGCTCGATGGCACGCTCGATGCGGAACTGGCACCCGCGCCCTACACGACCAATCGCGACAACCCAAACGTGGAGCCCTTTTACCTCTCGCACTTTTACAGTTTAGCGCTCCAGCCGGATGGAAAAATCGTAGTCGGGGGCTGGTTCTCTCGAGTCACGGATCCTGAGGTGGAAACTTACAATCTCACGCGTTTCGTGAATGCGTTTTCGGCCTCCTCTTCGGGCTCGATTCGTCTGCTCTCACCCACCGCTACCACGGCTGAAAATGCTGGCTCGATCACCCTTCAAGTTTCCCGATTTGGCGGCCTCACCGGAGCGGTGTCCGTCCAATACGCTACCTCGGCCGGCACGGCCTCTGCGGGCACGGATTTCACCGCGACCAATGGCACACTGTCTTGGGCCAGTGGCGAAGGTGGGTTTAAAAACATCACCATCACGCTGCCGCAGGACACCGCGGCTGAAGCTGCGGAAACCTTCACCGTTACCCTGAGTTCACCCACGGGCGGTGCCACGCTGCCTCCTGCAAAAGCCCAAACACTCGTCACCATCCGGGATGATGACTCAGCCCCGATCATCACGAGAAATCCCAACCCGGTCACCACCGAGCAGGGATCGCGGGTGAGTTTCTTTGTGCGTTATGACTCCGTTTTGACAGCGTCTGTCCAGTGGCAGCGTGACCCCGATGGCCTCGGCACGGGCGCAGCGTTCGCTGACATTCCCGGTGCCATGGGCCTGGAGTATGTCATCCCCAGTTCCGATCCTGCGCTCCACAACGGTCACTACCGGGCCATCGTTACCTCCACTGCGGGTTCGACTCCGAGCGCACCCGCTGAACTGTTCGTGACCGTTCCCACAGGTTCCGTGGTGACCACGACTTCCACGGTTTCTTTGAGCGGCACCATCCTCAATGCCGCTCTCGATGCCACGGAACGCCCTGTCATCATCGCGGCCACGAGTATTCCAGCCACGCCTGCGGAGCTTCGTCGCATCCGACGCAATCCCTCGAACTTCAGCCAACTGCAGACTGACCCGACCTTCACGGTTTCCACGTTTAACAATGCGACGGGTCCACTGCTGATTTTGCCGGATGGACGCATCCTCGTCGGTGGCTTTTTCAATCAGGTCAATGGCACCGCGCGTCTCGCACTTGCTCGCTTCAATGCCGACGGTGCCTTCGACTCGGCTTACGCACCGGCTCTTCCCACGACATCGGCTGCGCTCTACACGCAAGCGCTGGCCCTTGGGACCGGCGGGAAATACTATGTTGGTTTTGGTTCGGGCGGTGGACTTCGCCGTTACCAAGCCGATGGCAGCGCCGACACGGCTTTCAATACCAACACAGCCGCCCTCGGCCTTGGCACCACGAACAACAGTGCCGTCAATGCCATCCTCGAAGCGCCCGATGGTAAGATTTACATCTCTCACCGCATCTCCGGCACTTTCTCTACCAGCTACCCCATCTGGCGCCTCAATGCGGATGGTACTCGTGACCTCTCTTTTGCGGACCCTGCGCCCAATCAGGAAGCCAATGTCCTGGCGCTTTTGCCGGATGGACGCCTCGCGGTTGCGGGACGTTTCCAAGGTTTTGGCTCACCCCTCTCCGCGCACAATCGGGTGGGTTTGATCAATCCCAACGGCACCTTGGATGCCGGCTTCCATCGCAATCCTGCAGTCGATGGTTCTGTCACGACGCTTCGTTATCGTGAGGGCCGCCTGCTCATCGCCGGTGAGTTTGCCAATGTCGGCGGCACGGCGCTGCGCGGCATCGCTCGGCTCAATCTGGATGGCAC
>JAIXVB010000701.1 GCA_027483245.1 Verrucomicrobiaceae bacterium
GACTCCGTGGTCCGGGCACCCACCGCGCTCCAGCAGATGAGATCAGCGATGTATTGCGGCGTGATGGGGTCGAGCAATTCCGTGGCGGTGGGCATGCCCAGAGCCAGCACATCCCGAAGGATCTGTCGGGCCAGACGCAACCCGTCTGGGATGTTGCAAGTACCATCCAGATCGGGGTCCATAATCAGACCTTTCCAGCCGACCGTGGTGCGTGGTTTTTCAAAGTACACCCGCATGACGATGCACAGCCGATCCTTCAACTCCGCCGCCAACTTCGTGAGCTTCGTCGCATACTCGAGCCCCGCTTCAGGATCGTGAATCGAGCATGGGCCGACAATCACAAGGAAACGCGGATCGGTGCCAAACAGGATGTCGCGAATCTCTTTTCGCGCCGTGCTGACAAAAGCCGTCTGGGTTTCGGAAGGGGGCAATTCAGCGACGAGATCACGCGGCGCGGGCAGCGGAACATTCGAGGCGATGTGGACGTTGGCGGTGGGATTCATCAGGGGGCGGGGGTCAAGCTTTCGGGGCGCTGAAAAAATGCGCGAGGGCCTGCATCATGCCTTCGCTGGCATACTTGGTGGCGACAAAACCACCGAGTCTCTCGACATGCGCTTTGATCGGCGGCAGGGCATTTCCAGGCGTGGCAATCATTCGTGCATGACGCGGGTCCAGCATGGAGAGATCATTGTGATTGTCTCCCGCTGCGAAGCACTGATCGGCCGTGAGTCCAAGCAGGCGCGCCAGCTCACTCAGCGCCGTGCCTTTGCTGTAACCGCTGTGTGAAAAGCGCAGGTAGATGCTGTTGCGATGATAACCGATGTCGGGGAACTGCTGCGTGTGTGTGTCGATGAAAGTGGCGATGACATCCATCTCCTCCTCACTCGTGCCGACGATGCCGAGTTCACCATAATCACCCTGCAAAAAACTGGCCTGCGTCTGGGTCTCTACCATCTGCTTGATGGTATTCAGCGAGGCTTGGTGATCTTTGACGAAACGATCGTGGGCTTTGCGGGCCTGTCGGTTCCAGGAACCAAAATCCGTCCACTTGCTGAAAAGGCCGGGGCGGTAAATGTCGCACTCTTGGGCGATGATGTAGTCCGGCTCCATGAAGATGCCATACTGCGCCAGACCTTGGAGGGTTTGTGACAAACTGCGTCCTGTATTGATCACCCACGCCGCCCCTTGACCCCGCAGTTGCTGGATCATCTGGCCTAACGAGGGATGAAAAATAGGATCGCTTTCCGGGTGCACCAGAGTGCCATCGAAATCGAAGCTGAGAATGAACGTGGGCTTGCGTGCGGCCATGGCGGGGGATGCAGGTTCTCACCCCTGGCTGCGAGAGAGTCAAGGCGAGCCTGTGCCTCAACGACGGACTCCGCGCTGACTGAGCACGCTTTTCACCAGTCGCAGCATGTCGGCAGGTTCATAGGGTTTTGGCAAAACCGCAGCGAATCCATACGCGGCAGGTTTGGCCATCACCGGATCATCCGAATAGCCGCTGGAGACGATGGCGCAGACCTCGGGGTCGAGCTGCCGCAGCTTTTCCATGGTGCGCACACCGCCCATGCCATTCGGGATCGAGAGATCCAGGATCACCAGTTCATAGGGCCGCCCTTCCTGGAGCGACTCCTGATAGAGACGCACCGTTTCGCTGCCTTCCGCACTCTCGGCGATCTCGTAATGCGCGCTGCTCAGATTCCGCACGATCAAACTCCGCACCAGCGGATCATCTTCTAGAACCAGAATGCGCGTGCTGACCGTTTGTGGCGGGGCATCGAAAGCATTGCTGATGCCCAAAGAATCGACCTCATCACCCTCCGCATCGACGGGCAAGTAGAGGCGCACTTTGGTCCCCTTCCCCACTTCACTGCGGATGGATAAAGAGCCGCCATGGGCTTTGGCAATCGATTCACAGACAGTCAGGCCGAGGCCCGTGGCGTTCTCGGCTTTTCGCGTGCTGAAATACGGCTCGAAGATGTGCGGCAGGTTTTCGGGTGGAATGCCCTCGCCGTGGTCATCGACTTCAATGACGATGCCCGTGGGCACGGTGGGATGATCCGTCAGCACCTCGTGCGGGAACATCTCGCCTGGATCAGCCGCCACACAGCGCACCGTGATGGTGCCGCCATTGGGCTGAGCCTGCTCGGCATTGCGCACCAGATTGCCTAACAAACGACGTATCTGCGCGGGATCGAGTGCGACGGTGGGCAGTCGTGGGGAGATATCGAGTCTATACTCGACGCGGGTCGCACGGCTGTGATGGAGAAAGAACTGTTCGACGAGCTCTCCCATCTGGGTCGGTCTCTTGATCGGTGCGCCTCCGCGAGCAAAGGTCAGCAACTGCTGCACCAGACCTTGGGCCTGAAGGGTGGCTTGTTTGGCCGTGTGCAGTTCAGGCAATTGAATGGCTGTGCGCAGCCGCATTTCCGCCAGGGATAGATTGCCCAACAACACCGTCAGCAGGTTGTTGAACTCATGGGCAAAACCACGGGCCAACAGACCCAGCGACTCCAGGCGATCCAACCGATTGCGGCGCTCAGCTTCCTCCCGGCGACTGGTGATGTCTTGCATGAGCACGAGCAGACCTTCCGCAAAGGGATGCCCGCGCAGCTCAAGCCAGGTCTGCTTTTCCTCAAAGTAAATTTCCCGCGTGACCGACTCGCGATGCAGCAGCGCATGAGCCAGGGCCTCATGATGAGACTCGCGCGTGGCCGTGGGCAGCAGGTCCCAAAAATTCGCGCCCAAGAGGTTCTCAGGCCTGCGCTCAAACAAACGCTGGGCACTGGCATTGGCATAAATGAGCCTCCAACGTCCATCCAAGGCAATGAGCGGATCGGAGATGCTTTCCACCACATCTACTAGTGGGGCTTGTGCCGCTTTCTCAGCCGGGCTGGTCGTGGGCAGCGTTTGGGAAACCGGCACAGACAAACCACGAAAAAGAATGACCACTCCGGTGAGCTGACCACTTTGATCTCGCAGCGGTGCAGAGCGATCCTGAACGGCCACACGATTGCCATCATGCGTCGTCAACCAAACCGTGCGTTCTTGCACCGGTGCGGTCGCGGTTGCCAGCTCGACCATCGCAGGTTCACCGCTGGCATGATAGATGCGGAACACTTCATGCAGAGACCGTCCGACGACCAAGCTCTGCTCCCAACCGGTGATCCGCGCAGCAGCCGGATTCATGAAAACAATGACGCCGGCCAAGTCAGCGGCGATGACGCCATCGGCCAAGCTCTGAAAGGTTTCAAAGTAACTCTGTTCACGCTTCGCCCGATCACGCTCTTCTTGGTGGCGTGTGGCGGCCACTTCCACCGTCAGGCGCAGTTCATCGTGATTGAATGGCTTTAACAAATACCCCTGGGGATGCGTTTCACGCGCCCGATTCACCGTCTCCAGATCGGCACAGGCCGTGACATAAACCACGGCGACAGGCCCGCGCTGTTGCAGCAGACGTGCGGTGTCAATGCCATCCAGCGTCCCATCCAAATGCACATCCATGAGCACAAGGTCAGGTCGCAGTTCATCATACAAACGAACGGCCTCCTCACCCGATGAACAGGTGCCTACGACACGGTAGCCGAGATCATTGAGACTCGAGGCCATGTCACAGCCCACGAGGCCCTCGTTCTCGACGATCAGGATGCGAATGCGGTCAAAGCCAGTCATTTTGAATTAGCGAAACCACGCTAACTCTAAATATCAGTATATGCTATAGGAAATCGCAATTGAATTTCAGTGCCACCAGAATTTCCGCGATTCAGCCGCAACTGACCGCGCATCTGCTCCGCGAAAACCCCGAGAATTTTCAAACCGAGGCCACTGGCCCCCGAAGTGATCGTTTCCTCAGGCAGACCGATGCCATCATCTGATACGATCAGCTCGCCACCTTGACTGCCGAGAGTCAAAGAAACCTGCACCTGACCAACTCGCCCCTCAGGAAAGGCATGTTCAAAACAATTTGAGAGCGTTTCATTCAGCGTGAGCGCCAGCGGCATGAGCCACTCTTGTTGAATGCTGCCTTCTTGCAGATTCAACTGCACGGTGACGCGCTCCGGCCCCATCCCATAACAATCACGCAGACGATCCACCAAGCCGTGAGCAAAGACCGAGAAACTCTGGTCTGAACCCAACGCGATTTGATAGAGATGCTGATGCAACTCCGCAATCGCGCGCACCCGATGCTGACTGGAACGCAAGGCCCCGCGAGCCGAAGCATCTGAGATGCTGTTGAGCTCCAAATTCAGCAGACTCGAGATGATCTGCAGATGATTTTTGATGCGATGATGGGTTTCACTCAGGAGTAACTTTTCACGCGAGAGATCAACCCCGGGCCAACGCGCAGGCAGACCCGTCACACTGCCCAGAGAGGCCGCCGGAGCGCTGCTCATCATGACCTCTTGGGACACTTGTTGAGTCACCTCTTCCGTGATCTGGATCTGCTGGAGCTCGAGGAGTTCAAAATCAAATCCGCCGCCACCGAGTGCGACGACACGCAGCCGACAGGCCTGACGTTCTCCACTGCTGGAAAAACAGGTCATTTCATGAACCAACTCCGGTTGTTGGGCCAGACGGGTCAATTCAGCATAAAATCCCGTCGCATCAGAAGGTTTGAAATGCAGGTGCAATGAGCGCCCTTTGGCCTCATCGGCAGGCAGGCCGAGCAGCGCCAATCCACGATCACTCCATGATTTGACTCGGCCATTCACATTCGTGCACAGCAGGCTCGTCTCCACCTCTTCTGTCCGCGTGACGGGATGCGTCGTGAAAAGTCCCGTTGGCATTGCGGCCATCACCGCAGGGACTTCCGGTGTCCATTCCGCAGCAGGCGCGCTGGCAAGCAGTGGCGGCTCCACTTTTTGGAAGAAATGCACCGTGCAATGAGGATCACCCGCCGCATCCATCACTTGGGCCAGCGTCAGGTTCACTGGCACGGGCGGCGCACCTTCAGGCTGGCGCACCCGCACTTCCAGAGACGCCATGCGCTCGCCTTCCTGGATCAGGTGACGCAGGGTTTCACGCCTTGCACTGCCACTTTCAGGTTCCAACCACGCATCGAGAGGGTAGCGGCGCAGTTCATTCTTCGGGTGCCCCAGCAGGGACTCCGCCAGATGATTGACTTCAAAAACAGCGCCCGCTTTGTCCATGAGCACCACCGCGACTGGGGACTCATGCAGCAGCGTGCGGAATTTTGCCTCGGTGGCACGGAGCTGCTCTTCATGACGGCAATACTCCGTCGCATCTTGAATGCAGATCAGCAGACCCCCATCGGGCAGGCTGGAGGGTTGAAACTCCAGTTCCTTCAGCAATCCATCGGCCGTGGCGAGGGAAAAGGTGCGGGTCAGTTGCCGACGCCACACATCCTCACGCCAAAGCGTGGCCACTTCCAGGCGGTGCTCCTCACTGGGGCATGCGGCTGCCAACCACTGTTCCACCGTTTCTTCTTTGAGAACTGAGCGCCCGAGCAGTTTCGTCAGAGGCTCATTTTGATAAAGCGGTGTGCCCAAATCATCCAGCACCATGACTCCACAAGGCAGCACATCGAGATACTGGCGGATGCGTGATTCACGCTCGGTGAAGACACGTTCAGCCTCGTGCAATGTGCGCAGTTCTTGTTTGGCGCGTGACAATTCATCGGTGAGACGACGCAGTTCCTGAGTCTGCTGCGCCGTGTCAGGATTCGGTTGCGCAATCGCCGCCACCGCGTTGGCGATCGCAGGCAAATTCGGCGTGGTCGCCAGCGGAGCTGCGGGCGCTGCGATCAGAGGGCGCGGGGCCGCTTCACTCACAAAGGCACCCGGCAGAGCCAAGGCTAAAAAATGCTGCCGATC
>JAIXVB010000379.1 GCA_027483245.1 Verrucomicrobiaceae bacterium
GGATTGATCAACCAGAGGCCTGCATCCGCCTTAATCAATGAAGTCGCTCCACCACCATCTGTGATTTGAGGGCGGAAGACGTTGTCAGAAATGGTGGCCCCGCCAAGGGTCAATGTCCTTGTTCCAGAACCTGTGAAGACAATTGCTCCTGTATTGCTGAACGTCAGGGTAGGTGCCGTTGTGCCGACAACAGTCCCGACTGCGTTGATTCGAGCGCCAGCAACTCCGAGCCCCATGGTGAAGAGGCGATCCGTGGACTGATCAGTAAAACCATTCCAGGCTAACACCCCGCCATTATCACCTGCGGAATCCGTCCCGAACACCAAATTACTTGCTGCATTTGGGGACTGTCCAATTCCACTTGCTGAGCCGCCATCGGCCAAGTGCCAAACGTTAAAAACGGCATTTGCTGTAGCAGCCCCTGTCGCTGAGATTGTCGTAATGCCAGTGTATGTGTTTTTAGCTGTGGCATTAAATGTGCCTAAAGCGCCAGAAACCGAACGTGTGAGTCCGCCAGCCCCAGTGATCAAGCCATTCATCGTCAACAGAGTCGCCGTGGTCGAAGAACCACTGATGGTAAGCGTTTGACCCGAAAGAATTTCAGCTTCAGTTAGAATGTCCCCCGTCAAGTGCCCAATCGTCTCCGAGTTGATCACACGCAGTTTAGCAACTCCCGAGAAGAATCCGTCGCCGCCATCTGCGGAAATAGCGATCGTATTCGAGTCGAGAATTGCTCCCCCTCCGCTGATCTCCAGAATACCGTTGTTGATGCTTGTGGTGCCATTAAACGTGTTGGCGGTATTGTTGATTCGCCAAGTTCCAGCCCCTTCTTTAATGATCGAAGTGGATTGACTTGTCGTGGGATTGCTAATGACACCATTGATGGTGTTGATGGCCGTGTTTGACCCATCAAAGATCCACTGGTGGGCACCCGTGGCTCCTGAGCCCAGAGTGCCGTTGATCACAATGGTTTTTGCTCCGTTGTTGATCAGTTGCATGCCAGTTGTATTGGCTGTGTTTGCAGTCACACCAGTCCAACTGATATTGCTACCAAAGGTGGCCGTCCCCGTCGTTGCGTCATTGAAGATAATCGTGCCGATGTCACCCGATGGATTCAGAACATTGGTGCCTTGAGTCGCACCAACAGAACCAAGTTGGTCCCCGTTTCCAAAGATGTCATAACGACGTCCGTCAAAGTTATCATTGCCGAGTGTGATTGTTCGTGTGGCTGTCAAATCTCCCAAAGAACTTGTGGCACCTGCGCCATTACCAAGCTGCGTCAATTCGAGCATGCCCACGTTGACGGTTACATTACCTGAGAAATCGTTGTTGCCATTGGTGAGCACCCAGCGTCCCGTAATCCCAAAGCGGTCATCATTGGCATTGCCTGGCATCGATAGAGTGAGCACATTGCTTCCTTCCGTAATTGCACCTGTAACATGGTTGCTAATCGGATTGAAGTAACCGCCAGTCTGACCCGTGAGTTGGAGGGTGGAATTGCCTCCTGCGAGGGTCAAATTTCCAGCAATGATCAAGGCACCGTTCCCATTCGCAGTGATGCGATTAGTCGTGGGCGTCGTTCCACCACCAAGATTGATGTTATTGGCAAAAGTTTCGCCGCTGCCCACATAATCAATGAAACCACCACTGCCACCACTGACTCCTAAATTGATGGTCGAAAAGCTGCCAATAGCATTCGTGAGGCTTTGTGTCTGGATACCACCAAAGCGACTTGTGGTGCCACCTGTTCCGCCAATGTTCAGAGTGCCCGTGGCAGTGTTAGTGCCATACAATGCAACATAGTTGGTTTGGTTGTCTGTATTAGCACCGATGTTAAGATTGCCACCAGAGCCCGTGATGGAACCCGCGAAAAGCTGGCTTGCGTTGTCATCCAGAGTCAAAGTCGCTCCTGAAGCAATGTTCACCATTGAACCACGCTGACCATAAAGAAGACCAATCGTTTCGTTGCCAAGAACACTCAATGTAGCACCACTAAGGATGTGCATGTCGTTGTCATCCTGAATGGTATTAACTCCACCAGTGCCAACGGCTAGTGTGCCCTGACGCAGGTAAGTATGAGCAGTATTAAAACTATTCACCCCAGTGAGTGTGGTCGTTCCTGAATTGTTGAAGATGTAAATATGTCCGTTGTTACCAGCACCGGACAGAATGCCGTTGTAAGTTTGGCTCGCACTACCACCAAAGACCAAGGTCCCATTATTGACGATGTTGAGGAGGTTGTTTGCGCTCACGCCAGCAATGGTCGCGTTGAGGAAAAGCTTACCGCCAGCCTCAGTCTGGATCACGTTGCGCTGTGTGCCCACGCCTGCGTTCGTTAATCCGAGATTGATGGTGCCATCCAAGGTCAAGTTGCCAATCCCGGCTCGAATGATTTGAGCGTTTTTGGCATTGGTTCCGTCTTGGGCAGGCGTGAGATTAAACGTGTTGGACATCACAATGTCCTGATTCATATGAGTGCGAACTGAAGAGCTTCCGGAAGTTCCAGATGTGCTGTTCGCAGTAAGACTGATCGGACCACTGCCAAAGCTGTTGGCATACGTATCATTGCCGAGTTCTGCGACAGCGCTGACGTTGGTCGCTGTAATTCCCGGCGATACAATCAAGGGGCCCGAGAATCCAGTGAGATCACCAGTCAAATAGTTAGAATTGCGATAGAGCGCCAAAGTGCCTGCGCCTGTGATGTTATTTCCAATCACAAAGTTGTCATTGGTGCTGATCGCGAGGAAACCATCGTTTGTGATGTCACCTGTTCCCAGAAAGCCTCGTGATCCAGCAAGGGTGCCGATCTGAAGCCGACCATTGGTCGTGATCACTGTTTTCTCCCAGCGGGAACCCGTCACGGCAGAAGGAGAAAGGATCAAAGTCGAAGGAGTCGCATTGACAACTCCATCAATGGTGAGGTCAGCGCCAGGTGCGGCTAAAATTTCGCCGGAAATGATATGGCTAACAGCCGTTGCACCCGCATTTGAAACCGTGATTTTGGAATCGCCGTTAAGCACAATAGGAGATGCGAGTGTTGTTGCGAGCGTGCTACGCAGATCGAGGGTGCCTCCCGCAAGATTTAAGAACTCATTCACCGTGCCGCCAGCAGCGACATTGATGAGCAATGTGCCGTCAGTGTTGATTGAAGTCAGATTTGCCCAACGGTTGGTCGGCGAAGTCGCTGCAAGACCAAGGCCTGCATTATTTGTGATTTCCAGAACGCCTGCGTTGATTGTCACTCGTCCTGAGAATGTATTCGTCGCTGAAAGCGTTGTCGTGCCGCTGCCTCTCTGCTCGAAATTGCCAGTGCCTGAAATGACAGCTCCCAATGTGACTGCATTGTTACGATTCACCCCCAAGGTGCCATTGTTCAAGATGACGCCAGTGCCAACCATTCCTGAGGCACTTCCACCCACAGTGTTGTCGCCCAACTGAAGATAACCATAACCAATGTTGGTTGTCCCATTTCCAGCCACGTTGTTGGTGATCTGAATTTTACCAGCGCCCGCAGTCGTGAGAATTGTGTTGGTGCCAGCAATATTAGAAAGAATCAGATCTCCCAATGGATTGTGCTGATGAATGATCAGTTCGTTGATGGTGGAACTCAATGCTCCTGAAACGGTCGATGCATTAGTTCCGACGGAACTGGTGACAAGGATACCCCCGGTTTCGAGAACCGTAGGCGAGTTCAC
>JAIXVB010000729.1 GCA_027483245.1 Verrucomicrobiaceae bacterium
ACCATGTGATCTCCCATGATGGGCAAAAAGGTCTCTACCACTTCACCTGCGAAGTCGAGTTTGAAGCGGGTGCCATCTGCCCCAGGTTGGAGATCAAAGGCACGCACATCTCCGGCGAGAGTGCCCGCCGTGAACACACGTGCCTGACAATGACGTGCAATCAGAGGTGTATAGGGATCCTTGGCATTCAGGACCACGAGCCCTTCTGCATGCACATTGGCAGGCAGGGTGGCTTTTTCCCAACCAATGGCGTCTTGACTGCCCATGTATTCGATATGGGCCATGCCCACATTGGTGACGATGGCTGCATCCGGCAGAGCGATATCGACCAGAGTTTTGATCTCGCCCGGATGATTCATGCCCATCTCCACCACACCACATTCATCCCCCTCAGCAAGAGCGAGCAACGTCAAAGGCACGCCAATGTGGTTGTTCAGATTGCCCAATGTGGCGCGAGTCTGATACTTGGCGCCCATGATCAAGGCCGTCAGATCTTTGGTGGATGTTTTGCCATTGCTGCCGGTCAATCCGACGATCAATGGCTGGTGCCAGGAGCGATAACCACGCGCCATGTCCTGCAACGCGAGGAGTGTGTCGGGAACTTCCAGCACCGCACAGCTTGGGCTGGCCCAGTTCGGCTCCACACGACTCACAACGACTGCCGCAGCACCGGCTGCCATGACTTGAGGAATGAAATCGTGTGCATCAAACTTGTCGCCCGCCAAGGCCACAAAGAAGTCACCCTCTCTCACCTGACGCGAGTCTGTGACCACACGGTTCACGAGGCGCGCGCCCTCTCCCTGATGGAGGACTCCATCCGTGAAATCAGCGAGGGTTTGTAGGGCAATCGGTTTCATCTCAGCGATCGTAGGGACGGCGATCCTGCATTTCTTGTTGCTTCAACATTTCTTTCTCTGCGCGAGCATCGTCGCGTGCGACGGCAAGTTGAGTCATGAGTTGGCGAATGACACGGCGGTCATCGAAGGGGAATTTCTTGCCTTGAATCTCTTGGTAATCCTCATGGCCCTTTCCAGCCACGAGGACGATGTCTCCCCCACGGGCATTCTCGAGCGCGGTTTTGATGGCCTCGCGCCGATCCACAATGGTGGCGTGATTCTTGGGGCGAGTGAAGCCTTTGACTGCATCCGCAATGATCACCTGCGGATCGTCATTGCGAGGATTGTCACTGGTGATGACGCAGATATCGCTGCCAGCTTCCGCCGCAGCGGCCATGAGTGGGCGCTTGGAACGATCACGCCCACCGCCACAACCAAAGACCGTGATGATGCGGCGTGGACGCAATGCCCGAACCGTGCGCAGCGCATTCTCGATGGCATCCGGAGTGTGCGCGTAATCGACGAACACTTGGAACTTCGTCGCATTTTCCGTGACTCGCTCCAGACGCCCTGGGACCTGGGGAGCGTTCTTCATGTGATTGATCGTTTCCCGCAGATTCAGGCCCATGGAGTGGACCGCGGCCAAGGCACCGAGCACGTTGTAAACGTTAAAATCACCGATCAGAGGTGAGCGCACGAGGAAGGAACGCCCAATGGCTTCCAGTTCGAAACTGGTGCCTGTGAGATCATAGCGCACGTTCACCGCGCGGAAGTCGCAGCCGACTCCGAAGCCAAACTTCACCACACGACCCGTGCTTTCATAACGAGTGATCAGTTTGCGGCCCCAGGCATCATCTGCATTGATCACCATGGCCCCTTTGGGTTGGTTGGCGATCATTTCAAACAGCCGCACCTTGGCCGCGTAGTAGTTCTCCATTGAACCGTGGTAATCGAGGTGATCTTGGGTCAAATTGGTGAAAACACCGGCAGCAATCGGCAGGCCATGCACACGATGCTGATCGAGCGCGTGGGAGCTGGCCTCCATGGACACCGCACGGCAGCCATGATCCCGCATCTGCGAGAGCAATTCATGGATCTCCAGCGATTCAGGGGTGGTGTGCGTGGAAGGGATCTGCTCACCGCCGAGGTCGTTGACCACGGTGCTGATCAGACCACAACGCTTCTGACCTTGATGCAAAAGGTGATGCATCAAAAAGGCCGTTGTCGTCTTGCCATTGGTGCCTGTGACCGCCGCAATCGCGAGTGCCTTGGAGGGTTCACCTTTCAAGATGGAAGCAGCCTGAGCCAGAGCGATCCGGCTGTATTTGACATGCACCCACGGCACCTTCACATCGTCTGGAGGAGCTTGCTCAGAAATGATGGCCGCGGCGCCTGATTCGATCGCCTTGGGGATGAAGTCATGGCCATCCACGGTGTTTCCACGCAGGGCGACAAACGCAATGCCAGCAGCGACCTTGCGAGAGTCATAGGCCAAGCCTGTGATCTCCGTGTCGAGACTGCCAGAGACGACGGGTTTATCGAGGTGGGTAATCAGTTCGCGCAGTTTCATTCAGCGCCTCCTTTCAGAGCGATTGGGCGTTGAGGACGGACAGAGAGTTGTTTGAGTGTTTCAGCCACGATTTCAGCAAAGATGGGTGCAGCGACCTTGCCGCCGCCGATGTCGGCAGGGTTGGGGGCATGCGGGTTATCCAGCACGACCACACACACGATTTTCGGGTCATTCGCGGGAGCGAAGCCGGCAAAGGAAGTGATCCACTGGTTGTCTTGATAGCCGCCTTTGATGGGCGTGCCATCTTTTTTATGCCCTCGAATCATTTCAGGGTCATAGCGCTTCGAAGTGCCGGTTTTTCCTGCCACTTCGATGCCTTCCAACTTGGCTCGGCTGCCCGTGCCATCATTGACCACCCCCTTCAGCAGATCACGCATGATGCCCGCTGTTTTCCCTGTGCAAACCTGCCCTACGACCTGGGAAGGAACGACTTCCACCGTGCGTCCGCCATCACTGACAATGCGGTCCACAAGGCGTGGTTTCATCAAGATGCCACCATTGGCGATCGCTCCATAGGCCATGGCCATCTGCAACGGCGTGGTGTTTACCTCATAACCCATGGGAAAACGCGAATAGGTAGTATTCGACCAACGCCCTTCATTGATGTAACCCCGGCTTTCACCCGAGAGTTCGATCTCCGTTTTGCGCCCGAAACCAAAACGCTTCACATAGTCCAGATAAGTATCCTGACCCACTCGCTTGAACACCTTGTAAGTGGCGATGTTGCTCGACTTGGCAAAGGCTTCCCGCAACGGCACTGTACCCATTTTGGAGACGTCCGAGAGATGCGCCTTCAACACAGGGTCCGTGTATTCGCCCCAGTGACAATCGAATCGCTCATCCGCGTAGGTGCGGCCTTTGTCGAGCGCCGCCGTGAAAGCGACGATTTTGAAAGTGGAGCCCGGTTCGTAGGGTTCGTAGATCGTCAGGTTTTTCCAGTTTGTGCGGTCGGGTTCTTGGCGGTTGTGACTCGGCAAGAAGCTCATGGCGAGGATCGAGCCCGTCGAAACCTCGGTGACGATGGCCATGATTTTGTTCGGCTTGTACTGCGCATCTGCCTGGGCGATGATGGCGTCGATGGCATCCTGAAGTTGGATGTCCAAGGTCAGATGCACATCCTTGCCGTGCACAGGTTCTTTGATCTCACCGCGATAAAGCAACAGCTCACGACCATACTTGTCGTGTTCCACACACACAGAGCCCGGCTCGCCGTGCAGCTTCTCTTCATAGGTCTTCTCGATGCCCAGCACGCCGCCCTTGCCCTCTTCCACGCCACCCACAATCAAAGCCAACCGATTCTCTGTGGGATAATGCCGATGAATGGAGGGTTTCACATAAACGCCCTTCACAAACAGATTTCCCAGATACAGACGCCACTCCTTCGCGAGGTCGTCACTCATCTTGTCAACGATCGTCTCAATTGGGCGCTTGGAGGTGATAAAGGCGCGCATTTCAGCACTCGGTTTCCCCAGCTTGGCACTGAGCGCCTCCGCGACATGATCGTGGTAAGCCGCGAGGATCTGAGCATCGCTCAAACTGCGAGTGAGTTCTTTTTGCGGCACCCCTTTGATCTTGGCTAGGCAGGGCAAAATCGAACGCACATCCTGGAGATGCACGCGGTCGGTTTGCAGCGCGTAAAGCTCCTCATCGTAGGCGAGGTAACGTTCGGAATGGTCCTTGATCGAACCGCGTTGCGCAGGCAGCACGCGATTCTCACGGAACTTTTGGGCCGCGACTTCGGCAAGCTTGGGACCTGATTTCAAATGCAGATCGTACAGCCGCCAGACGACGCCTGAGAAACAAAGGGTGATGCCGCAAGTGACCCACATCATGCGGTGGCAGAGCGGGCGGTCGCGGCGGATTTGGGCCTGATTGGGGGTCGGCATCATGGCTGCACAAGCTCGGTGGTTTGGGCCACCGCTTTCGCTGTGGGAATGGGTTTCAGATGAATGATCGCGCGGGCATCAGGACTGATTTTTTGCAGCCAAGTGCCTTCTTGCTGGAGCTTGCGCTGCACTTTCTCGCCATCCATGAGCAGGCCGATTTTGCGTTCCAGACTGACAATCTCAAAGTTCAGCAGCTTCATCTCCTGCTCCACCTGACGCTGCTGTTCTGCAAGCGCAGTGATGCGGTTTTTATTCACGACAATGCTCAACGCGGCCAGCAAGACCGCACTGCATACGATCAGCACCGCCGTCAGCACAGGCAGGCCGATGGAGTTCCGATAGCGATTGCGTTTCATGAGTTGAGTCGTTCCGCAGCACGCAGACGGGCACTGCGGGCGCGAGGATTCAGGGCGAGTTCATTTTCCGTGGCTTCGAGGGGCTTCTTCGTGAGCAGCCGGTAAACACAGTCAGGATTCGGACGCGGCGCAGGCCACTCCGGCCGGTCTAAAAAAGCCGCGCTCTGATGCTGGAAAGCCTGTTTCACAATGCGATCCTCGATCGAATGAAAACTGATGACCAGGAGCCTTCCGCCAGGTTTCAGCCACTTTGGAGCCGCAGCCAAAAAGTCACGCAACGCCGAATACTCCAGATTCACCTCACAACGAATGGCTTGAAAGGTGAGCGTGGCGGGGTGCTTCTTGCTGTGCTTGGGACAGACTCGGGCAATCATCTCCGCCAGTTGCAGCGTCGTTTTGAAGGGACTTTTGACCCGATCCTGAACAATCGCACGCGCGATCCGACGGGACTGAGGTTCCTCCGCATTTTCGCGCAAAATTCGCTCCAGCTCCTCTTGCGAATAGGTATTCACGATGTCCGCTGCCGTGATCGCAGCGCTTTGATCCATGCGCATGTCCAAAGGGCCATCTTTGGCAAACGAGAACCCGCGTTCCGCTGCATCCAAATGGCGACTGCTGACACCGATGTCGATCATCATGCCGTCCAGGCCCGAGATACCCGCTTCCCCCAGCACTTTGGGAAAATCACGAAAGTTCCCTCTCAGCGCGCAGAAACGCTCCGCATAGGGCTTCAGGCGCAGACTTGCATGATTCAGCGCCTCCTCATCCTGATCCATGGCCACCACATGCGCCCCGCGTTGCAGCAGAGCTTCGGTGTGTCCGCCACCGCCGAGGGTGCCATCGAAGATCAATTTGCCAGGAGCCGGCTGTAGCAGTTCCAGCACCTCCTGCATCAGCACAGGCAGATGATAAAAAGGCAGGTTTCGCTCTGTCGGCGGCTCAGAGTCGGGAGTTGGGTTCGACTGTACCTCACCTTTCACAGGCCGAGGAGTGACCATCCCACGCCCCCAGGGCATTTGGTCATCCATCGCATCCGAAGAGCCAAACCAAGGCCACACCCCCACCTGAAACAGCTCTTTCAGGCCTGACCACGGACTCGCCACGTCCTGCAGCACTCCCACAGAAGCTGCCGAATTCGATTCGGCATTCCAAGGATTCGAGAAAATGCTGGCAATTGGGGCAAACATGCAGTGTGATAACAAGTCGGGAGACAGGCCATTTAGAAGCATCTGATATTCCAGAATTGCTTTATAATTAACGCATCCGTAATATCCAAGATGCGCGGCCATAGCAATCACGTTTTTTTAAAAATACTGTGAATAACTGAACGAAATCGTAAGTGTGTTTTTGAACAGTAGTGACACCCCTTTCATTCTGTCGTTCCTGCATTAATGAGTGAAGAATGCCGCGACCCATCCACCTTCCTGAACTGCTCTCCCCTGCTGGTAACTGGGAGTGTGCCCGTGCGGCTGTCGCCAATGGGGCGGATGCGATCTTCTTTGGCTTGCCTCGTTTCAATGCTCGCATGCGGGCAGACAATTTCACGAGCGAGGACCTGCCAGAATTGATGCGCTTTTTGCACAGCCATGGGGTCAAAGGGTACTGCGCTTTCAACGTGCTCATTTTCACTTCGGAGTTGGCGGATGCGGAGTTGCAATTGCGCGAGCTGGAGGCGGCAGGAGTGGATGCGGTGATCGTTCAGGATCTAGGCCTAGCACGAATGGTGAAGACGCTGACACCGGGGCTGCGACTCCATGCCAGCACTCAAATGACCATCACTTCGCCAGAAGGACTCGAACTGGCGAACACGTTGGGGATTGATCAGGCGGTGTTAGCGCGTGAGCTGAGCCTGCGGGAGCGGGAACGTTTCCGCGCGAATGAGACGCCGCAGTTGCCGCTGGAGGTGTTTGTCCATGGGGCGCTTTGCGTGGCCTACAGTGGCCAGTGCCTCACGAGTGAGTCGCTGGGGCGGCGCAGTGCGAATCGTGGCGAATGTGCGCAGGCTTGCCGTATGCCGTATGAGATGATCGTCGATGGCGAGCTGCGCGATCTGCAGGACAAACGTTACCTGCTGAGCCCGCAGGACCTCGCGGCGGTGCATGAGATTCCCCAGCTGATTGAACTCGGCATCCGCAGTTTCAAGATCGAAGGTCGCCTCAAGACTCCCGAATACGTGGCAGCGGTGACGCGGGTGTATCGCAAGGCCATCGACGCGGCATTGGCGGATCTGGATCTCACGGAGGTCATCACCGAGCGTGATCATTACGAGCTGGAGATGACCTTTTCACGTGGCCTGTATTCAGGCTGGATGCATGGGGTCAATCACCAGGAACTCGTCGGTGCCTACTATGGCAAGAA